>JAJZUM010000006.1 GCA_021848605.1 Pseudomonadota bacterium
GAGCATGAACATGCAACTTTACCAGGTATCATCCGCCCGGAGTCCCAAACGCTATATTTTTATCAACCAGCCCTGCCCAGTCTGCAGGCGCTTGCGCTCCGTGCAGACTCCATCGTGGCTGGAAATAATGGAATTACTTCTGATCCATAAACTCAATGAAGTCTTCCAAAGGCAGCATGTCTAGACCTGTGTTCATGCGGGGAGCAGGTCAGGGGGCAGGTCAATGCCTATATCCGCATTGTATTGTTGGATAAACTCATGTAGCGTTGTCAAATCTGTTAAGACAGGTCTTGACCCAGATCGATAGTATCGATCGAGAATCAAATGGTTCCCATCAAACATTTTGATGGGAATTCTGGGAGTTGTTCGCTGATCGACACGTAATTGCACCTGGTGCATGGATCAAGGGATTCTTTTGTTGTTCTTGAGTGAATATTCTTTTTGAGAAGCTTGGTATATTTTTTGAGACAGCTAGACTGTTTAATGATTTAGGTTTACTGGGTATTCAGTTATGTTTCTGGAGTGGGTGGCCAATCTTCTGGGGCAAGTAGGTTACAAGACCAAGTTTGCATTGGTTTCCATGGTTTCGCTCATTCCCTTGTGCGTGTTTTCGGTCATGCAGATGTTTCACATGACCCAGGTATTGAATCACATTGAATCTGAGCGGGTTGGAATTCGGATAGAGCAAGACCTGCAACATATTCTGACTTTGGTGCAGCAGCATCGTCGCGAGTTACTCTTTCTTCGACGAGGAGATTCCCAAGGTTCTCAGGCACGTATGTATCAGCTCCAGCAGAAGATAGCACAATTTGAGTCTGATATGGGTCCGAGTCAATCCCTGGATATGTTGCACCAGGAGTTGGCTCGGATTTCATCATTTGCCAACATGCCCACAACGGTTATGTTGAGTGCCTATGTTCAATTGGGTGAGGATATCTTTCATGCCATGCATGATATTGCTTTGCAGCAGGGTAATGCATTTGATGCTTCACCAGTGCGCAATGAACTGCAAACGATTTCCTTTGACCTGTTGCCCGCCATGACTGTGGGTATGGCCAACATCAAGGGACTTATGTTGAAAGGTGTGCAGCCAGCTTCCCCGGAGTTAGGCAGACTCAAAACATTGCAATTTGAGATGAATAGTGATGCCCGTACACTGGATCATATTTATAAAGCATTGGGCTCGGTTGCAACCAGTAATTTATACCAATCCTACACGCAACTGAACAACGGCATGGCAGAACAGGATGCCTTAATTAATCAGATTGCTGCGGGTCAACAACCTGATTTGTCAGTAATTCAGGAGCGAGCCTCATTGCCTATCATTGCGGCGCGCCAGATGGATTTAGGTCTTGATGCTGAACTCCTGGCGCAACTGCACAGGGAGCAGCGGCAGGTTTACTCGCAGTTGTGGGCCTATGGAATCGGTCTTGGCCTACTTGTCCTGGTGGTGAGCATTGCCCTGGCGGGATTGTATCGTGGTTTGCGTCGCAATCTGGATGAGTTATCTCAAACACTTTCAGAATTGACACAAGGACGCCTGAAGACGCGGGCCCGAGTGGTTTCCAATGATGAGCTGAGGGTTTTGGCTCAGGGCTTGAACAAGATGGCTGAACGGTTCCATGCGGTTGTTTCGGATCTTTCAGCCGCTGCCGGCAAATTATTTAACGCTGCAGAACGCCTTTCCGTTTCTACAGAACAAACCCATGCAGGAGCCAAAACACAGCAGGAACAGACAAACGAAGTGGTGCAGGCCATGCAACAGATGAGTGAAGCGGTCAGCAATCTTGCCATCGGTGCCGAAGCTACCGCAGGTAAAATGTCGCAAGGTCGTCAGTTAGTCGATAGTGGACGCTCCCAGGTTGTTGCCACTGTTGATATGGTGCATCAACTGGGGCAGGGGCTGCAGCGTTCCTCGTCAAGCTTCGATGAGTTGCATCGTCGTGCGGCCGAGATGGGTTCGATTGTGGCGGTGATTCGTGGTGTTGCAGATCAGACCAATTTGTTAGCGCTGAATGCAGCTATCGAGGCAGCCCGGGCTGGAGAGCAGGGGCGGGGTTTTGCGGTTGTGGCTGATGAAGTACGTTCTCTGGCTGCCAGAACCCAAGATGCGACACTCGAGATTGATCGGCTGATTTCTGGGTTTCAGTCGGAGGCTGCTTCAGCGTTATCTTCCATGGAAAGTAACGTCAACTTGTCCCAGCGCTGTGAACAAGCTGCCCAGGATGCGGGGCATACGCTCGATGAGACACAGGCTATCATAGCGCGTGTTGATGAACAAAATTTGACCATTGCCAGTACGGTAGAGGAAATGTCCCAGGCTGCCCAGGCAATTAACAACAATGTGGCGACTATTGGCACCATTACACGTGAAAACACACATGTTTTTGCCGATACAGCATCGGCAACGGCTGAGCTTTCTTCATTGGCGGAGGCGCTAATTGCGCGTGTGAGCCAGTTTCACATTGAAGATTCTGAGCTGTCTGTTCGTTCGACATCACCCGCATCGAGCCCGAGAAGGTCGCTGGCCAACTGATCGCTGAGCGTACCAACAGCGCGTAGTTGTCGATCGATGGCGCGGCGTCGTATGCCAACATCATCGATTGATTTTGAAGCTTCATGAAGTTTTTTCTGAACCTTGTCAAGTACTTCACCATATTTGCCAAATTCGGTCTTGACTGCTTCGAGGATCTGCCACACTTCGCTGGAGCGTTTCTGGATGGCCAGGCTTCGAAAGCCCATACGCAGGGCATTCAACGTTGCGGCAAATGTCGTGGGGCCTGTAATCGTCACACGAAATTCGCGCTGAATTTGTTCCATAAATCCAGGTCTCCGGAGTACTTCGGCATAAAGCCCTTCGGTGGGCAGGAATAAAAAGGCAAAATCAGTAGTTAGCGGTGGATTGATGTATTTATTGTAAATATCCTTGGCGCATAAGCGAATACGCTCGGCCAACTGTCGGCTAGCCAGTTCAACGCCCTCGATATCGGCTTGTTCCGCTGCCAGTTGCAGGCGATCATAGTCCTCTTGGGGGAATTTGGCATCGACGGGAAGCAGGACATCCTGATCGCCATCACCCTTGCCGGGCATGCGGATGGCAAATTCGACACGCTCCTGACTTCCCGGTTTGGTCTGTGCTTCACGAAGGAACTGATCCGGTGTCAGAATTTGTTCCAACAGGTTACCTAACTGAACTTCACCCCAGGTACCTCGTGTTTTGACGTTGGTCAGAACACGTTTGAGGTCGCCAACACCGTTGGCGAGACTTTGCATTTCCCCAAGGCCCTTGTGGACTTGTTCCAGACGTTCGCTAACCAGCCGGAATGATTCGCCAAGGCGTTTTTCCAAGGTGCCTTGTAATTGTTCGTCGACGGTTTTACGCATGGCTTCAAGTTTCTGAGTGTTTTCCTGTCGAAGAAGATCTAGACGCTCTTCCAGTGTTTTGCGAACTGTATCAAGAGCAATTTGATTCTGTTGGGTCAGTTCACCCAAAATTTTTGCCAAACTTTCAAGACGATCCTTTTGAGCTTCACTCTGGTGTTGGATCGATTCAGAAAGATTTCCTCCGAGACGTCCAAAATGAAGTTGTGTGCTCTCATTCAGGGTTCGGCTGGTATGTTCCCAGCCTGCCCGGATTGCTTCAAAATGCTGGCTGAGTTGTTCTTGTATGCCCTGCAGGCTCTGGGCTTGTTGATGACGCATGCCTTCAAGGCGAAGCTCAACAGTTTCGCGCAGTCCGGATTGGGCCTTTTCGAGTCGTTCGGTGAGACTGCTCAGATGAGTGGCAACGTGATCTAGACGTTCCCGCTGAAATTCGCCCTGTCGTTCAAAAGCAAGTCCTTGTGTCTGAACAAGTTCAGTAAATTGCACGGTCAGATGCTGAAGTAGCTGGGCAGTACTTTCACTGGCATCCTTGCGTTGGTTAAGTCGGATTTCCTCAAGCCCTTGCTGGATAATTTGTTGTGTTGAGCGCAACTGACTGCTGAGTTCTTCGCGCTGGCTACGTTCCGTCAAGCGGGCATCTTCACGGCTGCGACCTGATTCCTCGCGGATCATGCGCTCAAGACGTTCATGATTGGCTAAGGCCTGATCCCATCGTCCCGCATCGGGTGTTGTCGAGCGGATCATGGAACGCCACATCAGCCCAAGAACTAACATGTTGGCAAGAGTTAATAAAGTTACCAATAACATCAAGGAGTTGAGTGGCATGGAATATCCTTGTTAAACAAATCTTCAGATGCAGCTATTTGAGATGGTTCGCACCATGATCATGAAAAAAATCGTATAACAAGATCATAATCATCATGACAAGTGTCGTCAACTGCTGTTATGAGTTCTTTTAAAATACTCGATTGTGCCCTAAAATGAATATGTTACTGAAAACTGGAGTTAATCAATGGGGCGCAAACCTGCGGTCAAATCCGAATCGGTCACTCAAAACTGGGCCCAGCCGCAACGTGATCGACTTGCCTTTATCGAGTTGCGTCTTCGATTCATGGGTGAAGTTCAGCGTCAGGATCTTGTTGACCGATTTGGCGTACAAACAGCGGCAGCAACAAGGGATTTCAGTATCTACAAGGAGATGGCTTCAGATAACCTGTTCTATGACGCCAAAGGAAAGACTTATCGCATTGGTGAAAAGTTCAAGCCTTTTTTTGAATTCCCTTTGGAACGGATAATGGCTTTGCTCAGTCACGGTTTTGGAGATGGTGAGCCCGTGCCTCGTGGTTCGTGGATTCATACGGATAGTCCATTCCGACTCCATCAACCCGATCTTGATGTACTGGCTGTTGTAACGCGTGCCATTCATCAGAAGCGTCCTTTGGACATGGAATATCATTCCTTGTCGAGTGGTGCCGGCAAGCGTGTGATTTTGCCCTATGCTCTTGTTGATACGGGGTTGCGTTGGCATGTTCGTGCTTTTGATCGTAAGAGTAAAGAGTTTCGAGATTTTGTTATTTCCCGTATTAAAAATCCCCAACTTATGCCCTATGAAACCATGGCTGAGGGAGAACAAAGTCAGTCTGATATTCAGTGGACCCGCATCGTTGAACTGGAACTGGTTCCGCATCCGGATCGTCCGCATCCCGAAATTACAGAAATGGATTACGGCATGGCCCATGGCTGTCTTCGGCTCAGGCTACGTGCGGCAACCGTTGGTTATACTCTAAGGAAATGGAATGTGGACTGCTCCAGTCAGCATGTGCTGAGCGGGGAAGAGTACCGTCTCTGGCTGCGAGACCCTCTGGTTCTTTATGGTGTCCATAATGCAGCCATTGCCCCTGGGTACCATCCCCCTGTTCTTACCTAGAATGACGGACGCTGAGCTTAATTAGGGAAAAACGACTAGGTTGGGTACAATGATCGCTCCAAAGCATCGAGGCGATCATGTCTAAGCTGTCTGTTTCCCTGAAGCCTTGGCTTTATGCCTTCATTACACTCATCATCTGGTCTGGGTTTGTCGTTGTGTCGCGGCTGGGCGGGCAAAGTGTATTAACTCCTTATGATGTCGTGGCGTTACGTGTCGGTACTTCAGCAGTCATTCTATTACCCTGGTGGTTGCCACAGCTGATGGTGCCGCACCGGCGTCGTTGGATATTTTGGCAAGGACTGGTTCTGTCCGTGATCGCTGGCTTTGCTTATCCGCTGGTTGTCTATACCGGGTTTGTTTTTGCCCCGGCTAGTCATGGCGCGGTGCTGACTTCGGGCATGTTGCCTTTTTTTACCTCCATTCTTGCCTTGGTCATGTTGGGTGAACGTCCAGGTCGTCAGCGTCTGCTTGGGCTTTTTCTGATTCTTGTCGGCGTGGGTACGCTTCTGTTGGGTAGCAAGAGTGTGGACATCCCATCAGGGAAGCACGTGTTGCTTGGGGACGTGATTCTTTTGTCAGCCAGTTTTCTTTGGGCATTGTTTACGGTCCTGCTGCGCTATTGGCGTGTGCCTGCCTTTGATGTCACCCTGGCTGTCGCCGGTTTGGCGGCACTGGTCTATCTGCCTGTTTATGTTTTATTTTTACCAAGGCATTTGGGGCAGGCACCCTGGCCATCCATCCTTTTACAGGCGTTTTATCAGGGCGTACTGGTCGTCTGTGTGGCGATGTGGACATATGCTCGTGCTACGGAATTACTGGGAACGGTGCGTATGGTCATCTTGATGTCCATGGTTCCTCTGATCGGCACTTTGCTGGCTTTGGTACTGCTTGCTGAGCATCCTGGCTGGAGAGTCCTTTTGGGGGCATCGCTGACAGGTCTAGGGGCGCTAACGGGCTCGCTTGCCGCAAGGAATGTCCTTAAATCCAGTCACATTCAGGCGATCAAGCCGGATTGATCCAGCTTGATCGTATTTAAATACTTTCTCGGTAGGCTTCATGGTCCAGATCGTTCAACAAATGCCGGCCTATCTGTCAGGTTGGAAGTTGTACTTTCGTCTTGCCTAGACACCGCAGATACTCAAGAAACCGGACTCTTGGACACGCCATCGTTTGCGAGCGTTTCATATCAAGCAGTCGCGTCTAAGTACAACGGCTAACAGTTGTCTCTGGGCATTCGGTGCCACCCACTAACTGGCCATTCAAATTGCTGGTTGTGCTGGTCATTGATCCTTGTTCAGCGCACTCGAAATCTGAGTTGGTTGGGCTGAGGGCAGATGCCAGTTATGGCGAATGGCCATCAATCTAAGCCCGAAACAGACAACACCACCTGTAATCGCCGTTGGGACTATGGGCCAATTCAGTGTTTTTCCGATAACAACGATCACTGCACCTGCCAGTGCGGTTAGGGCGTAGAGGTCTTTGTGCAGCACGGCAGGGGTCTGAGCTACGAGTAAATCACGTACAATGCCACCGCCGATGCCGGTCAGCATGCCCAATAGTGCTGCCATCAGCGGGTTCAGGCCGTAGGCTAAGGCTTTCTGTGTCCCGGCGACGGCAAAGAGTGCCAAGCCTGCAGCATCAAATACCAATATTTCATTGTGTAACCGCTCGATCGGTGAGGGCAGGAAAAAGGCCAGCAACCCGGCTGCAAGTGCTACAGCAAGATAACGCCAGTCACTGATTGCGGAAGGTGGAACGGCACCGATCAGCAGATCGCGGGTTATGCCACCAGCACTCGATGCAGCGAAGGACAGCACAAGAATTCCAAAGATATCGAGATTGCGGCGTACGCCTAACATCGCGCCACTGATCGCGAAGACGAAAGTTCCCGTCAGATCGAAAACAAGCAACAGCTTGTGAATCGTATGCTGTTCGAGAATGGGTATCAGCGACATTGGAAATGGCCCTGTATCGGTCTTGAAATATTTGCTTGATCGTCGGGTGGCTCGAACAGACTAGCACAATCATAACTTTGACATCAACGCTGGTCCGAAGGGGTGCGTGGGGACATGAGCGAAAGTGTGCATTCATTGGCTAACACGTTATTTTATTTCGATAATATTTTTCTTTTGCATGGGCATTGGGATCAGAGGTGAAAATAGTCCATCCTTTGATGGAAGCCCCCGATCCCAATCAACTGTGGTGTTCTCGGGTAGGGCTGAACCGAATGTCGGGCCAACGTTCCTGCATGATCTGGAGATTGACCCGGCTTGGAGCCAGGTAGGTCAAATGCCCACCACCATCGAGTGAAAGCTGGTCATTGGCTTTCTTACGGAACTCGGCAAGTTTGCGTTCATCATCGGCATGGATCCAGCGGACTGTTGCCAGTGTCACCGGTTCATAGACGCATTCGACTTTATATTCCTCTTGGAGGCGAAAGGCGACAACATCAAACTGCAACATGCCAATGGCGCCAAGAATCAGGTCGTTGTTGATCAAGGGCATGAAGACTTGGGTCGCGCCTTCTTCTGAGAGTTCTTTAAGTCCTTTCTGCAGTTGTTTACTCTTCAATGGATCACGGAGGCGTACTCTGCGGAACATTTCGGGGGCGAAATGGGGGATGCCGAGAAAGTGCAGATTTTCTCCATCGGTAAACGTGTCGCCTATTTGAATGGTGCCGTGGTTGTGCAAGCCGATAATGTCTCCTGACCATGCTTCATCAAGATGTTCACGTTCTCCGGCCAGAAAGGTTAATGCATCGCCGATTCGAAGTTCTTTTCCTGTACGGACTTGTACCAGTTTCATGCCGCGCTCATAGCGTCCGGAGCAGATGCGCAGGAAAGCAATACGGTCACGGTGCTTGGGATCCATGTTGGCTTGTATCTTGAACACGAAACCGGAAAAACTGGATTCAACCGCCATGACGCTTCGCTCGCTGGCCTGATGGTTTTTTGGAGCTGGGGCATGATCAACCAGCATTTCAAGAATATGATTGACGCCAAAATTGCCCAGGGCTGTGCCAAAGAAAACCGGGGTCAGGTCGCCTCTCAGAAAGGCATCTTTTTCAAACGGGTGGCTGGCACCCTGAAGTAATTCCAAGGTTTCACGCAAACGTATCGCTTCTTCGCCAAGACGTTGATCTACTTCAGGATTATGCAGGCCGTCGGTACAGTCATCTTCAATGAGTTCACTGCCGTGACCGGCGTGGTACCAGTAGAACCTGTCTTCGATCAGATGGTAGACGCCACGGAAATCACGTCCGGAACCGATTGGCCAGGTCACTGGAGCGCAGCGGATTTTCAGAACAGATTCAATTTCATCGAGCAGATCAACAGGTTCACGAATTTCACGGTCAAGCTTGTTGATAAAGGTGATGATTGGCGTGGCGCGCATGCGACAGACATCCATCAGCTTAATGGTTCGTTCTTCGACGCCTTTGGCTGCATCAATGACCATGAGTGCAGAATCGACTGCGGTCAGGGTACGGTAGGTGTCCTCAGAGAAGTCTTCATGACCTGGGGTGTCGAGCAGGTTGATCATCGACTCACGGTAGGGGAATTGCATCACTGAGGTGGTGATAGAGATGCCGCGCTGCTTTTCCATGGCCATCCAGTCGGAAGTGGCATGGCGATCGGATTTGCGCGCTTTGACGGTGCCGGCAACCTGAATCGCCCTTCCCCAAAGCAAAAGCTTTTCGGTCATGGTTGTTTTGCCCGCATCCGGGTGGGAGATGATAGCGAAGGTGCGCCGTCTGCTGATTTCGTTAATGCCCTGATTTTCCATGAATCGAATCTTTTGGTTGGTGTGATGACGTTCTAAATGCTTTTCAGAAGACTTTTAGGTGTTTCTTTATGTTCAATCTCGCAGTCTTGTAGATGTTTGCCGCTTATTTTCGCTGATTCTGCAGTGATGCACAATCAATCCTTGCACGAGATCAAGCTTTGGGTATGTCTTGAAGAGGTTGGGCGGTATCGTATTCGTCTTGATCTGCCAGATGCTGTTTGCTAAGGTGCGAAACAGCAACGGGAAAACGGAGCGTCTTGTGAAAAAGGTACTTATTCTGATGGTCTTGGTACTGACCGGATGTCAGCGGCATGATGCTGGCGGTTCAGGCTCAGATGTTGTGATTGGCCAGGCTTCACCGCTGACTGGGCAACAGGCAGCTATTGGCAAGGATAACGAAAATGGTGTTGCTCTGGCTATAGAAGAGATCAATGCGGAGCATGTGCATATTGGCAATCAAATTTTGCACATCCGTCTCGATTCACAGGATGATCAGGCCGACCCTCGGGTTGCGACACAGGTTGCGCAACGCTTTGTCGATGAAGGTGTGGTGGCTGTTATTGGACATTTGAACTCTGGGACAAGTATTCCGGCTGCACGAATCTACGCCGCTGCAGGCATTCCACAGATTTCGCCCTCCGCCACGGCGGTACGTTATACCCATCAGGGATTTAAAACAACCTTTCGTTTGATGGCCAACGATGGCCAACAGGGAACAGCGCTTGCTGATTTTGCGGTTCATCGACTTCATGTCCATCAAGTTGCTGTGATTGATGATCGGACTGCCTATGGTCAGGGGCTTGCAGATGTATTTGTCCAGCAGGTGGAAAAAATGGGTGTGCATGTGCTGATCCGACAATATACGGATGATAAAGCGACCGATTTTACGGCTATTTTGACCCAAATTGCTGGCCAGCATCCCGATCTTGTTTTCTTTGGTGGCATGTACGGCCAAGCGGCACCCATGGCGGAACAAATGGCACAGTTAGGGATGACCCAGCCATTGCTCGGGGGTGATGGTATGCGTACCCCAGAATTTATCCACTTGGCAGGACCGCATGCCGAGGGTTTTTATGCTTCCAAACCCGGTGTGCCTTTGGATACTTTGCCTGCTGGTCGGGATTTTGAGCGCCGCTTTGAAAAGCGTTATGGCCCTATCCAAAATTATGCTCCCTATGCTTATGATGCGGTCCATGTTCTCGTCGATGCAATGCAACGGGCGGGCTCAACACGTCCTGAAGTATTTCTTCCATTTCTGGCACACACAAGTGGCTATCAAGGAGTGACTGGCACGATTCAATTTGATGCCCATGGTGATTTGACCCATGGTGCGGTTACGATCTATCAGGTTCGCAAGGGGACATGGGTTCCGGTTCAAACCATGCTGGAGTCCAGTCAATGACGGATGCGGAATGGCGATTGATACGTATGCTTTCGTTGGGGCAGCCCTGTTCCGGAGAAGATCTGGGGCGAGACCTTGGTGTGACCCGGGCTGCTGTTTGGAAGATGATTAAGAGTCTCAGGTCCCATGCTTTTGACATTGTCAGTCAACCTGGGCGAGGTTATGTCTTGAATCAGGCGATGGACTGGCTGGACGCTGCAGTTCTGCAGTCTGGGTTGCAAAGTCAGGGTGTGCAGGTACAGGTCTTCAATGAACTTGACTCAACCAATCAGGAGTTGTTGCGGCAACTGGCGGCGGGTCATGATGGGCATGCGGTCGCTCTGCTTGCCGAACAACAGACGGCTGGACGCGGTCGCCGAGGACGCAGTTGGTCTTCGCCCCTCGCGCGTAATTTTTATGCAACCGTGGGGTGGCGTTTTGAAGGGCCGGTGAGCCGGTTGGCTGGGCTCAGTCTGGCCGTTGGTGTCGGACTTGCCCGTGCCCTGGAGCAGCTGCTTGGTCAGTCAATTGGGCTCAAATGGCCTAATGATCTGCTTTTGGCTGGCCGCAAGCTGGGTGGCATTCTGATTGAATTGACCGGAGATGCATCGGGTCCTTGCGTGGCGGTTATTGGCGTAGGGGTCAATCACCGGGGCTTTCCGGCTGATCAAGAACCCGATCAGCCTTGGAACTGTCTTGAACATCATGTGAACGTATCGCGGACTGATCTGGCATTGTGCTTGTTGACCGCAATGGTCGCGACACTGGAGCGTTTTGCCGAGTTTGGATTTCAGGATGCACGAGAGGCTTTTCTGGCGCGCGATGTTTTACGGGATCAACCTCTTGCCTTGCATCAATCAGGTATTGCATCTATTTCGGGGTGGGGGCGAGGTGTCGATTTGGCGGGTAACTTGCTTGTTGAACGACAGGGTGTTTTACATACCATCAGTGGTGGAGAAGTCAGTGTCAGGTCTGCTTCTGCTTGATTGCGGCAATTCCCGTATTAAATGGCAGTGGAGATGTGCAGGTTCAGTCAAGGAACAGGGAGTTTGGACTGATGTGACCATGCCCCCAGCTGTTTGGTGTTTGATGAATCCTGAGGTCATATGGGGTAGTAGTGTTCGTTCTGCGGATGCTCAACAGGCTGTTGAGCGGATAATTGGCCAGCTATGGGATGTGCCGGTTGTCTGGGCAGCAAGCACGGCGCAGCTTGCCGGGGTTGTCAATGCCTATCTGTGCCCAGAACGACTGGGTATTGATCGCTGGCTAACTTTACTTGCCTGTCGCGAGCGATTTATGGGTCCATGCGTTATTGTTGATGCTGGAACCGCATTGACGGTGGATTTTCTTGGTGCCGACGGTCAGCATGCCGGTGGTTACATTATTCCTGGGGTTGGACTGATGCACGATGCCCTTTGTCAGGGAACCGCTCGGCTGCGCGTACCCTGGGAATTGCCGCAAAACATGCTGCCGGGCCGACAGACGGGGGATGCTATCAATCGTGGCCTTATGCTCCTGATGGCCGGGATGTTGCGTGAAGTTCAGCAGCAGGCTCAGGATCTTTGGCCAGGCAAGGATGTACAATGGGTGTTGACCGGTGGGGATGCCTCGATACTGGGTTCTTCTCTGAATCGGCTTTGCGGGGAAGTGCATCAACTGCCCGATCTGGTTCTGGACGGTTTATACTTATGGGGAAAAGCCAGCCTGTACATGGGCTGACGCTCTGGTCACGATTCGGTGGACTGATTTGGGCTGTGCCTCTTCATAAAATAACACCTTGTGCCTATACTAGCTCATCTGTGTAAGGTGCGTGTATATACGACATCACAGTCTGGGGTGGCAGGCCTTTGCCTCTGCCTATTTCTTCCTTCCTGAGCGCTGGAGAACTTTGCATGATTTATTCCGGTAAAGCCGTTACGGTCGCCGATCTGGGCGACGGTATAGCAGAACTCAAGTTTGATCTCGCCGGTGAGTCCGTCAACAAATTTAACCGTGAAACATTGAATGACCTTGGTGCAGCTGTTGCTGCCATTCGTGATTCGGGTACGGTCAAAGGTGTTGTGGTCACCAGTGGAAAGTCCGTATTTATCGTCGGTGCCGATATCACCGAATTTGGCGACCTGTTCAGTCACGGAGAAGCCGAGATTGTTGGATGGGTCAAAGAGGCGAATAAGGTATTCGTTTCGTTTGAAGATCTGCCGATACCGACCGTGGTGGCCATCAATGGCATTGCCCTCGGTGGCGGGTTCGAAATGTGTCTGTCCTGTGATTATCGCGTCCTTTCATCATCGGCCAAGGTTGGGCTGCCGGAGGTTAAGCTGGGTCTGTTCCCGGGTTTTGGTGGAACGGTTCGCCTTAGTCGTGTGATCGGTGTTGACAATGCGGTGGAATGGATTGCAACCGGCTCTGAAAAACGCCCTGATGATGCTCTTAAAGATGGTGCGGTTGATGCTGTGGTTGCTCCCGAGCAGCTCCAGGCTGCCGCAGTAGCCATGCTGAAATCGGCCATTGAAGGCAAGTTGAACTGGAAGGGCCGTCGAGCCGAGAAAATGGCTCCAGTCCAACTGAATATGATGGAACAGATGATGGCCTTCAATACGGCCATGGCTGTGGTTGTGGGCAAGGCTGGCCCCAATTATCCGGCTCCAAAGATCGCCTTGCAATCGATGCAGAGTCATGCAGGACTGGATCGCGATGCTGCTCTGGAAGTTGAGGCTAAAGGTTTTGCCAAGGCTGCAGTGACGCCCCAGGCGAATGCACTGATTGGGCTCTTTTTGGCCGATCAAGTGGTCAAGAAGGCTGCCAAACAGCATGAAGGCAAGGGTAGCAAGGAAGTCAAACAGGCTGCGGTTCTTGGTGCAGGTATCATGGGTGGTGGCATCGCCTATCAGTCGGCCTATAAGGGTGTGCCGATTATCATGAAGGATATCGCCGACAAGGCCCTTGATCTCGGCATGACCGAAGCAACCAAGCATCTGGCTCGTCTCGTTGAAAAAGGGCGCATGACGGCAGCGGATATGGGCAAAACCCTATCGCGGATCCGTTCGACCTTAAATTATGGTGATTTTGGCGCTGTCGATATCGTGATTGAAGCCGTTGTTGAAAATCCCAAGATTAAAGGCTCAGTGCTCAAAGAAGTTGAGAGTCTGGTCAAGTCGGATACCATCATCGCTTCCAACACATCAACCATCTCCATCACACGTCTGGCCGAGTCGCTCGAACGCCCGGAAAATTTTGTCGGGATGCATTTTTGCGATCCGGGGCACATGATGCCTCTTGTAGAAGTCATTCGTGGCGAAAAGTCCTCGGATGAGGCGGTTGCTACTACGGTGCAACTGGCGCAGAAGATGGGCAAGACACCGATTGTTGTTAAAGACTGTCCGGGCTTCCTGGTGAATCGTGTCCTGTTCCCCTATTTTGGTGGGTTTGACATGTTGGTTCGTGATGGGGCTGATTTCCAGGCTGTTGACAAGGTCATGGAGAAGTTTGGCTGGCCCATGGGTCCTGCTTATCTCCTTGATGTTGTTGGTATTGATACCGGTGTTCATGCTGCGGGTGTTATGGCCGAAGGCTTCCCGGATCGCATGAAGCCTGATTACAAATCCTCGACGGTCGTGCTTTTTGAGAATCAGCGTTTTGGTCAGAAAAATGGCAAGGGTTATTACAGCTACGAGCCAGACAAGAAGGGCAAGCCGAAAAAGACGGTTGACCCGACAACTTATGATCTTATTGCATCGGTTGTTGGTCAGCGCCGCGAGTTTGATGCTGAAGAGATTATCGCACGCTTGATGATCCCGATGGTCAACGAAGTGGCCCGTTGCCTTGAAGAAGGAATCGTTGCAACTCCAGCTGAAGCGGATATGGCTCTGATCATGGGTATTGGCTTCCCGCCGTTCCGTGGCGGTGCTTGTCGGTATGTTGATCAGGTCGGTATCGCCAATTATGTCGCCCAGTGCGAAAAATTTGCGCATCTGGGTAAGGCTTATGAAGCACCTCGGTTGCTTCAGGATATGGCCAAGGCGAATAAGAAGTTCTTTGCTTGAGGAGCATGCTCATGACTTTGAATCCAAATGATGTGGTGATTGTTGATGGAGTGCGCTCTGCGATGGGGCGCTCCAAAGCAGGGATGTTCCGTCATGTCCGTGCAGACTCCCTGTCTGCTGAACTTATCAAGGCGCTTGTTCAGCGTAATCCTGGTCTGGATGTCAATCTGATCGAAGACGTGATCTGGGGTTGTGTGAACCAGACGCTTGAACAGGGTATGAATATTGCCCGTAACGTCGCGATGCTTGCCGGGTTGCCCCGGACGGTGGCTGGTCAAACGGTTAACCGGCTCTGTGGTTCATCAATGCAGGCGCTGCACACGGCTGCGGCTCAGATCAAGACTGGCCAGGGTGATGTTTTTGTGATCGGTGGGGTTGAACATATGGGGCATGTCCAGATGACCCACGGTGTTGATCTTAACCCTGCAGCGAGCAAAATTGTTGCCAAGGCTTCCAACATGATGGGCCTTACCGCTGAAATGTTGGGCCGTATGCATGGCATCAGCCGTGAAATGCAGGATCAGTTTGCGGTACGCTCGCATCAAAAAGCATGGGAAGCGACTCAGGAAGGTCGGTTCCGTAATGAGATCGTCGGTATCGAAGGGCATGATGCATTGGGTGTACGCCTTTTGTGTGAAATTGACGAAGTCATTCGTGCTGAAACCTCGCTTGAGGGTTTGGCCAGCCTGCGACCGGTGTTTGATCCCAAGAATGGTACAGTCACTGCCGGTACTTCTTCGGCACTGTCCGATGGAGCGTCGGCCATGCTGGTCATGAGTGCCGAGCGCGCCCAGAGTCTTGGCCTAAAGCCACGTGCTCGCATCCTGTCCATGGCTGTTGCCGGCTGCGATGCGGCCATCATGGGTTATGGTCCTGTGCCCGCAACTCAAAAGGCCCTCAAGCGTGCTGGTTTGACAATTGAAGATATTCAGACGGTTGAGCTCAATGAAGCTTTTGCAGCTCAGTCCCTGCCTGTTCTGAAAGATCTTAAACTCATCGACAAGATTGAGGAAAAGGTCAATCTGAACGGTGGTGCAATTGCTCTTGGGCATCCATTGGGCTGTTCAGGTGCGCGTATTACCACGACTTTGCTGAATATCATGGAATGGAAGGATACCCAGATTGGTCTGGCAACCATGTGTATCGGTCTTGGCCAGGGTATTGCGACCGTCATCGAACGGGTTTGATCTGTCTGTGATGGGTAGGCCAGTCTTAAAGCTGGCTTTACCCTGAGTTGTATTGCCCTTGAGCAGGATATGGATTGAAAAAGCCCCTGTGGATGTTCTGCAGGGGCTTTTTTAACTGATATCTTTGTCAATGCCAACGCTAACGAAATAGTTTCTAAAGCCTGTTTGTGCATAAGTAGCCAAAAGGAAGTCAAGGGTAATTGGCTGCTGAATTCAGTAATTTGACATGATGCTGTCGTCAAATATTCATCTCTTTCCCTGAGAATGATCGACGTTTTCCGGTTAGGGAAACAGGGATGTTCATTGATTCATAGCACGGAGATTGATATGCATACTAATCAGGTTATTGTTTCAGGCTATGTCGGTAACCAGCCTGAGCCACGATTGACAACGCGACATGGGATTGCCACAACACGTTTGGCATTGGCACAAACTGAAGTGTTCTGGAAAGACGAAGAACGGATGGAAAAAACACATTGGTTCCAGATCATTTGTTATGGGAGAATTGCCGAAACAGCCGTGCAACATGTTGCTAAAGGCACGCGACTGGTCGTCTCAGGACGTCTGGCCAGTCGGGTCTGGCATGATCAGGACAGTGGACGGGATCAGTCTATTACGGAAATTATTGCCCATAATCTGGAAATCAGTCGTTGGCCTAAAGATCGCGACGTGTCGGTGGATGCTGAAGGCAGTCTCGAGATAAACCATGCCGAAGAGGCTGTAGAGTCAGAAGATGTTGTAGAGTCAGAACATGTTGTAGAAGAAGTACCTTTCTGACTGATTTAAGTTTCAGTCGTAGACCTTTTTCATGAACGCCATAGCATGCCGGGAACACTTGTGCTCGGCATGTCTTTAGTGAGGTCTGTCATTAACTGGAACAGGACATCGGGTCGATCAGGTTTTTTTGTCAGGTCTTGTTCCAGACACTGTGAGTTAATCATTTCTTTTGCTACAGTCATCGTCAGGATGTAATGTGCTGGTGTGAGGATTGTGACTTGTGGCAAAGCTAGGCAATGGACCGGGTAATACGCGTCAGGGGGCATTAGCCTGGCAGGAACTTCAGCAATTTGTTGATAGTCCTCAAAGTCTGGGTGCATTCAAGGTTGACCTCAAGTCGATGACTTGGGAAGGTTCTGCTGAATTCCACAGTATTCTTGGTATCGATGCGGATTTTGAGCACACCACAGCGGCGTGGCGTGGGTTGATTCATCCCGATGATCGCACCAGGGTGCATGAGGAAGCAACTCAGCGTGTTCTGCAGCAAGGAAAGCCCTTTATTTCCATGTATCGAATCATTCGCCCAAGTGACCAGCAAGTACGCTGGGTGATTGCCATGGCGGATTACTTGCCTGATGCTGATGGTCATCCGATCCAGATGCTCGGAACGTTACGCGATCATACTTTGGAGCGCCTGTTGCACGAAGGCTTTAGTCTGCTGAACTTTGCGCTTGATCATGTTGATGAAGCGGTCTATCTGGTGGACCGTTTTGGTCAGTTTCTCTATGTCAATGATCAGGCACTTCGAGTACATGGGCATACGCGCTCGGAAATGCTTTCGATGTGGGTTGGTGACGTCGATGAAAAAATTAACACTCAGGCAGATTGGGATGCCCATTGGCACTTGATGGAGGAAAAACAGTCCGTGACCTTTGAAAGCCAACATCTGACCTCTGAGGGTCATTTGTTGCCGGTCGAAATTCATTCCACCTATTTTCGGTACGAAGGAGAGTCCTATATTCTGGGTCTGTCGCGCAATGTTGCTGAGCGCAAGGCGCTTCAGGATGAGGTCCAGCGATATCGGATTCATCTTGAAGATCGGGTGGCTGAAAAAACCCAGGCATTTTCTCTTCTAAACGCCCAGTTACAGCATTTGCTTCGTTTGCAGCGGGTTCAAAGTGCCCTGTCCCAGTCGATTTTGGCGACCATGAAAGAAGAAACATACCGTCAGAATCTTTGTCAGCTGCTGGTTGATCATGGGGTTGCTGTATGTGCATGGTTAACCCAGAGTCTGGATGATCGACATGTCATGATGGCATTGGCTTGTTCGGGGCAGTCACAGCGTCAGTTGCTGGAGAATTTTGTTGGTGAAGCAAGTTCAGATACAGCCAGTTATTCGCTTCCCGCATTGCCGGGGATGCCCTGCGATCATATTCGGGTTATTCCATTTCGATTGGAAGATCAGCAACTTATGCATCTTTATCTGGGGATCGGTGGCTGGACTGATCATGATGAAGATAGCTTTTTGGCACTGGAAGAGCTGATTATTGACTTTGTGCGTGGAATCAGTTTCTTGCGTTTGCGTCAGAATCATCGCAAAGCTGTGCAGGAATTGGCCTTACGTGTTCGTAACGAGACACAGGCTCGCCACGAAGTGCAAGATCTGGCACATAAACTACAATTGATCCTCGACAGCATGGGGCAGGCCATCATTGTTTGGGATGGTGATCAGCGTTTGTCGGTATGGAACAAAGGGATGCAGCAGCTCTTCCCAAAAACTTATGCCCGGTTGTTTCGAACATTGCCACGCGATGTTTTTCTGCAATGGGTTCGCGAGGAAGGGGAGGGGATTGGGTCAAGCCGAGCTTGGGAAGATTGGCTCAAACCGAAGCATGAACGTATTCATGTTGCAGACGGACGGGTCATTGATGTGATTCGGGCAACGGCTAGTGACGGGAGTCATCTGGCCTTACTGGCCGATATGACAGAAATTTTTCAGTTGCGTGAGAGTCTGGCACAATCGGAACGACTGGCCTCATTGGGTAGCATGGTGGCGGGTATTGCCCATGAATTGAATACGCCCATAGGTGTAGCTTTGACGGCCAGCAGTTCGTTACGTGCGGACAGTTCTTCCTTGCAGAAAATGGCTGAGACAGGTTCTTTGCGCAAGAGTGTTTTGACAGAAACCTTGGACTGCCTTCATGAAGCGTCCCAGCTTGTAGAAGGCAATCTGCGGCGCGCCACAGAACTGATTTCCGGTTTCAAACAAGTTGCCGTCGATCAAACTCTTTCTCAGCGCCGCTCTTTTAACCTGCGTCAGATGCTGCAAGAAGTTATGTTTACCCTCCAGCCTTTGCTTAAACCCTATGGACATACCTGGAGTCTTGAACAGTCCGAAGAAATCATGATGGATAGTTTTCCGGGCCCCTTAGGTCAGGTACTCACCAACCTGGTCAATAATGCGGTACAGCACGCCTTCTCTGGTCCTGGTGGTCGATTGCACTTGCGGGTTGAGAAACGCGGAACCATGGTAGAACTATTATTTACCGACGATGGAGAAGGTATCCAGCCTGAATTCATCAAACGTATATTTGATCCCTTTTTCACGACAAAAATGGGGCGCGGTGGAACAGGACTCGGTTTGCATATCGTGCATAACAACGTTACCCAGATACTACAGGGACAGATTGGTGTGCGTTCTGAGCCAGGGGCTGGAACCCAGTTTGTGATTTTGATTCCTCAAATGGTTTCTAATCAGACTGACAGCCGGGAATTTGATCAAAAGAAATAAGAGGTTATCAAAAGTATGAGACGTATGGTGATTTGTGGGGCCGTGGGTCGGATGGGGCGGTCTCTCATTCAGGTGGTACAAGCAGATCCCGAAGCTGTCTTGTCGGGGGCACTCGAATATGCAGGGCATCCACTGGCAGGCCAGGATGTTGGAGACATTGTTGGGCTTGGTCATATTGGCGTGGCTCTGCAAACTTCGCTTGAGGGCATTGAGGATCGAGGTGATGTCCTGGTTGACTTCAGTTTGCCGGCTCCAACTATGGAGCATTTGGATTGGGCCTGTAAACACCAGAAAGCGATGGTGATCGGAACAACCGGATTCAGCCCTGCCCAATTGGATATGATTCACTCAGCCGCCATGGAAATTCCGATTGTCATGTCGGGCAATTTCTCCATTGGTGTCAATATTGCCCTTGATCTGGTGGAGCGCGCCAGTCATGCCTTCGGATCTGATTGCGATGTCGAGATTATGGAAGCGCATCATCGTCACAAGGTTGATGCGCCATCAGGAACGGCACTCATGCTTGGTGAGGCAGTGATGCAAGCCCGGAAGGGGACTTTGACAGATGTGGCTCAATACGGGCGACAAGGTCATACGGGCGTTCGTCCCCAGGGGCAGATTGGTATGCACAGTTTGAGAGGTGGAGATGTTGTGGGTGATCATCAGGTCTGGTTTATGGCTGAGGGTGAGCGTCTCGAAATCAGACATGTAGCAGCCAGCCGTATGAATTTTGCCCAAGGAGCCATTCGGGCTGGTATTTGGGTCGTGGGGCGCAGCCCTCAACTTTATAACATGCGGCAGGTACTTGGGCTAATCTGAGCAGACTATTCTCAGTATGATGTATGGATGCGCAGGCCGTAAACACGCACGGGTCCACGATCAAGGTTGTATGCTGGGTTGCGGATGTACTGAATATCCGGACTGATGTGCCAGTGGTCGTTGATTGAGAGACTATAATAGAACTCGGCAATCTGTTCCGGTGCGTAGTTGAGACGACCGTCGCCAATCAGAATACCCATACCGCCTGCCGAGAAATAATGCTGGGCGGCCATGGAGATGCTGTTGCTGACCCAAGCTGCACCAAAATTGTCTTGCGGGCGTTCCCATGGGGTGCCTTTGAGAGACAGGCCAACACTGATGGATTGATTGATGTCGGTAAAATCATAGGCTTCAATTTGTCCATTGTTGAAGCTGGCTCGAGCAAAGATGCCAAGATCGGGGGTGATAGCCTGTTCCAGGTTCAGGACTGCACCGGGTCGGTTTTGTTCAAAACGGACGTTGGCCGTTGAAGGGATGGTTCCTGATGCCTCGGCTAGGGCCAGGGCATCATGGTAGGTCCCAAAACGCCCATGATTGTCAAAGCCAAGCAATCGGGCTACTCCAGGAGCACCCAGCAGCTGATGACGCCATTCCAGTTCAACTACATTGGAAATCTGGTGAAATCCTGAATCAAGGACGGTACTATTGGGCACGTTAGAAAGATCAAATAGCCCATAGCGCATTGTCCATTGTTGGTGCGTCCATTCCGCGGCCATTCCATAGGTATATCCCCAAGCATCGGCAGCGTAGTCAAAGGCACCAGCATCAATGACGGACCAGTTAAAAAAATCCTGACGAGGGTCATGAGCATAACTGTTGTTGTCAAACAGGTCGACCACCGAAAACTTGCCTAAGCTTAGGACAAGGCGATCATGGGTATGGGTACTAGCAAGTTGGTTGATATCATCACTGCTGCTTTCTTCGACACCACCCAGATCAAAAGTCTGACGTATAAACAGCCGTTGACCAAGAAAATAGCGTTTGCCTCGCCCAATCTTATAGGCCTCGCCACTGGAAAATCCGGCCAAACCGATGGTATTGCTCAGGCCAAAGCCCTGGTCA
Organism: Pseudomonadota bacterium; assembly: GCA_021848605.1. GTDB lineage: Bacteria > Pseudomonadota > Gammaproteobacteria > Pseudomonadales > Moraxellaceae > JAJXWR01. The sequence continues at coordinate 21,095 of JAJZUM010000006.1, forward strand.
ACTTCTTCATTGAAATAAATTTCAGCACCGTGCCAGAGGCGTCGTCCCAGATAGATTGTTGCGTCGGTGGTGTGGTCCGTTTCAGAAACATGAGCAAGGCTGTTCATGCCACTGTAGTTCGCCCGGAAGGGAGGATGGTATTGACTGACTAAGGTTGATTGAATGTGTACGCTCCAGTCCTTTTTATTCCATAACGATGAAGAATCCTCGGGTATGGTTTGGTTGTCACTGAGTGATTCGGCATGGGATGATTCTAAACAGAATGCCTGGCTGTTCCACAAAAAAGCAGGAATAAAAAAACAGAGTATCCGTAGGGACTGTATCATTGCCTATCCCGCATCTAAAGGAATGAATCAAAAGGTTCAGATTATAGGTTATGAGCTTTTGCAAAAAAATGACAAGATACGTAGGTATTTGCCAAGGACAACTTTTTTCGTGATCAAACCGCTCAGTCAATCAAGGTGTACATGGCGGACAGCGTATCCGGATCATGCTGTTTGATCTTGTTGGCAATCCGGTGCTGAAAGAAGTATCGAAACTCAGGAATACTGTCAGCAGGGTATAGGCATGGATCGCCGGGCAAGACAGGTGTCATTTGCATCCGGGATTCATCCACCAGCATACCTTGAGTCTGACCGTTGGCCAGCAGGCGCCAACTGATGACTTCAGTCAGTAAAAAAGTACGAAAACCGTTATGAGTTAGTACAGCATGCGTGCCTAGGGTATCCGGGAGTTCCTGTACAATATCGTTTGATGGTGTGCCCTCGTAGCGAAAATACTCGGCCGCAGCTTGCAGTTCGGCCTGCTTGTGAAGCGGTGCCTCACGATAGACCCGATCAATGCCGGGGTCATTGTAGCCCTGCCAATGTCCGTGTAGTGGATCGCTCAGGCTGGTACAGGCCACAAGTTCTTTCAGCCAGGGCACTAGACCACTGACTTGCCCGTTGTCATAGAGACCCCAGAACAGAATTTTCAGGCTGAACATCCGGTCTTTGGATGTGTCATTGCTGTAGAGCATTTCCATGCCATCAAGCTCGGGTGCGATACGCACCAGTCGGGGCTGATGTTCCTGCCGGTAATTCTGCAAGTCAATAATGTTTGATGAACCACGGGATGTAGGCATGGCGGCAGGACTCATTTCGAACGTCTATGGCTATTATCGGTATGCTAAGAAAAATCTTGAGGCATTGAGCGAGAAAATTTCTATACGGATTGTCTCGCGGCATCGATTTAGTATCGTGTCATAGGAGACCGGTAGGCTGAGGCCCAGCGGATTGAGTGCGATAATTTTCAGTTATTATTGTTTAACTACATGTTATATAATGCCATTTTTATGGAGACAATGTTTCATGTGCCCTAGTTGGCAGTTTGGGAAGAGGTGCAGCACCCATCAATCTGCGGGTTCAAAAGTATCGCGATGTGCTGCGCATCGCTGGGCTTTTTCCGGGGGCACTTTAGACTGGCTTTCGCCGTCTCTGCTTCGCGTAAGAGTGTGGCCGTAGAAGCGAGCAAAGGTGCGAATGAATGTCGCCATGCAACGGCCCCAAGGGTATATAATTCCCGCTCTTCTATGGTCGCCTCTGTTTTAAGTGGGTTCGTGTAAGCGGCAGTTGCAGACTGAGGGCGGGGAGGATGTCAAGGCAAGAATTAGCTGGCAAGCAGAGTTTAATATGATGACACCTGCTTTCTATGTCAGCATGATTGATATGGCGTTAAGGGAGATTGCTGATGCCTCGCAATCTCCTATCATGGAGGCATATCTTCTTAATCAATTTACGTGCCTTGGGATTAGAGCGCCTATTCGCAGGGCAGCAATAAAGTCTCTGCCTAAGAAAAAATGGACTTCAGCACAAAATGTCATTGAGATTGCTCAATTTTTATGGCAGAAACCAGAACGCGAATTTCGTTATACCGCAATTGATGTTCTTAAAGATCATGTCAGTCTGATTGACGTTGTACACATTCCAGAATTACTGCAGTTGTTGCAGCAAGACGCCTGGTGGGAAACTGTTGATGGAATGACGTCAGTCATCGGTCAAGCTCTCTTGCTGCATAGGCGTCGTGGTGGTGTCCATGGACAGGATGCTTGTGATGAGTGGGTCAACCACCCCAATTTGTGGGTGCGACGTTGTGCTATGTTGCACCAATTAGGCTGGAGATTGAAAACGGATACGAGTCGTCTTCAACTCTATTCTGAATTACTGTCGTCAGAAAAAGAATTTTTTATTCGAAAAGCTATTGGTTGGGCGCTTCGAGATTATGCGCGCTGGAACCCCGAATGGGTAAAAGGCTTTATCCAAGATAAAGGAACTCTGTTTTCGCGGTTGACTGTTCGTGAAGCTGCCAAACATATGGACCGGACCATATTACTCCTTGATTAATCGTTGTAAAGATTGTCTAGACGTTTTCTGTTCTTTTCTTGCGGCTCTCTCGTGTGGAGACGTTGTTTTAGCGCATTGAGACTTTTCAATAGAGACTGACTGTTCCAGTGTGTATCGGGAGAGAAACAGGCACGGTCCAGAGCGTTAATTTCATTTCTTAGGGTTGCATCAAGGTAATTTAGTGGAATGCCAAACAGGTTTGAATCTGAATACTCAGGCCACTGTATTCGAGCCCAGGCATGTAAGGCTCGATGTACCTGATTGGGATCATTTGTTTTTAATGCCTGTTGCAGAAGTTGCCAGGTATCTTGGCGATGTCTAGGTTTTTTCTCCCGCGCAGAAAGACCATCAGGGATTATGCGAGCGGAAAGCGTCCGCCATGTGATGAACCAGCCCAGCAGGGATAAGAACCATCCTGCAGCAAGTAAGAAGCTGAGAGTACGCCAATACGTCGTGTTATTGTTTTGGTCATGTATTTGGGTTGGTAGCAGAGTCGTTGGGCTGACTGTAGCTGGTGTTGTAGAGGTGCGTGATATGCCTTTGATATGAAGGGATATGGAAGGAGTAATTGATAAAGCTGGAATATGAGTGCTGGTGTCCCACCAGGCATTCTTAGTCTCAGGGACAAGAACATCACCAGGTTGGTCGGCGACCAAAGCAATATCTTGATCACGTACCCCAATCCATGTGTTGTTTTCCCGTTTCATGGTCAGATGTGCAGGGTCTGGGAAAATGCGTATGCCCTGAGGCATAGTCCAGTTCTGGGTCGGGTCGGGAAGATCTTCTCCTGTTACATTCAACCCTTCCTCATGAATATGAATCATGAGCGGTTGACCCACATTGATATGACCCGATGTGGGTGTCATGGTCAGGTGCGTGGAAAGCCCCTTACTTGGCAGTAAGGGTGTACCCTGTGCATTTGTGGGCCAAGGGCTGACGTGTATGGTGGTAGGCTCTGAGCTGAGATGGATGGGATGCATAAGCCCAAAACTGGCTCCAAAGGCTCCAGGGCCAAAAAGAGAGGAAAGGCTGTTATCCTGGATTTGGGCATCAAGTGAAGCTGCTGGTAGTGTTAAGGTGCCATGTCGTTGTGGAATCACAAGGAATTGGCGGGTTATGACCTGATAGCTTTGCCCATGAACTACTTGCTCTGATCGACTGTCTTTTCCCCAAGGTTGAACCATAACATCTGCATTGCCTTGCAGATCGAGCGAGGCCTGATATAAGGGTTGATCGGTAAATACTTCAACCGATAAAAGCTCCGGTGTTTGCAAATAGATGTCTGGATGTTGGAGAACTTCTTTTACGAAAACGTGGGGCGTGTCGTTCTGTCCCGCTGTATTCTGCTGGGATGGAACGCTGGACGGTGGAGTGGCCGGAGTATTGGCCGTATTGGGTACCTGAACAGAAAGAGCCTGAGAACTATCTGATCCCCAATGTAATATGGGGATGATCAGCGTTCCTGCGTGGCGAGGCAAAAGACTGACCTGGACTTCGGTCTGTTCAGAGACATTACCGTTGATGATCTGTAAGGTCGTACCCCGACTTTGCCCTTGAACCATAAAATCCTTCTGCAGCGGTGAAAGATCAGGGTCACTGGATACGGAATGATCCTCATCGAGAATCAATGTGGCAACATCTCCTGGCTGAAGTTGGGCCGGAGTAACCTGAACTCTTAGATGGGCATAAGCTGTTGTACAGACTAAACAGAAAAGAAGCCCAATCAGACGCGGATTCATCAGTCATTCACCATCTCAATGTTCGGAGTGACGTTGCTGGTACTCCAGCAGGAATTTCTGTTGTAACAAACTGCCGGGTGTGTTGGGTAGCGCATCAAGCCAGTTTTTTTCAGCCTGTTTATCTTCACTTAAAGCAGAACGCTGGGCAGCAGAGTTTTGTTGCTGTTGCTGTTGCTGTTGCTGTTGCTGTTGCTGTTGCTGTTGCTGTTGCTGTTGCTGTTGCTGTTGCTGTTGCTGTTGCTGTTGCTGCTGTTGCTGCTGTTGCTGCTGTTGCTGCTGTTGCTGCTGTTGCTTATGAGCATCGTTGAGGTGTTTGCGTACAAGGTCACGGTTGTGACGGGCATCGTGCATGGATGGATCAAGCTTCAGCGCCTGGTCGTAAGCGCTCAATGCGGAAGCCAGGTTACCACTGCGGGCAAGGGCGTTGCCTCGATTGTACTCGGAAATTGCTGTGTGAAGCGTAGCCAATGTCTCTGCAGCATCAGCATCACGATGGGCACTGGATTGAGCCCAGGCTTTGTGTATGGGGTCGTGGTAATAAGTGGCTGCGCGGTCGGGTTGATGTTGATGCATCCAGTAGTCCCCTAACTGGTTGTCATTAAACCATAGACTATTGTGCCATGACCAGGACCAGGCCGGTACAGGGATAAGGATAAGTAGGCTCCACAAAAATCCCAGCATCCACTTGGGGTGGATTGATGATTGTATCTGAATGAGTTTGATATGAGGCATGGGATCTCCTTTAGGCATGGGTGTGCGATCATTCTTCAGGAGTCGGAATAGGTTCGTAACCCTTGTCGGAGTGAGAAAGCAGCCAGAATCAGAAGCGGGACTAAAAGCCAAAATCCATCATTTTCTGAAATAATAACGGGTCTGGCATCATGCTTAGAGGCTATGTCCTTGTGAGATGCTTCTGATTCTAGTTCCAACAGTGGATTGAGATGCTGGGCATCGACATACATTCCTCCTCCATCAAGAGCAAGCTTTTGAAGATCGGTTACAGGCAATCGGGACCAGACCGGTATTCCGTTTTTGGATTGCCATTGTCCTTGTGCGTTGGTGCTCGGGGCGCCACCCGTGGTGCCGACACCGACAAAATCAGTTTTTATACCCTGCTGACGCAGGCGTTGAAGCTGCTTGAGGGCAAGGTCCTTGTCATTGAGGCCATCAGTCAGTACGACAATATGACGTTGTGCACCGGACGTCTGAGCTAATAACTGTCCAGCAAGTGCAAGCGCTGGTTGAAGATTTTTGCCTTCTACTGGCATGATGCCCGGGTTGAGATCAGGAAGAAACAAACTTAGAGTGTGGATGTCCTGGGTAAGCGGAGTAACTGTAAAAGGTTCGGAACTGAAGGCAATCAGAGCCGCTTGTTGCCCCTGCAGCGCATCGAACATCTGGTGCAGGCCAATACGTGCCAGGGTGATGCGGTTTGGAGGTGTGTCTGTTGCAAGCATGGTGCTGTCCAGATCGAGCAAAAACACCCATGAGGAGGATGGCGCATAGGCTGGAACTTTTTGCTTTTGCCAACTTGGGCCAGCCATGGCGATGCTGATCAGCAATAAACTGATTAGAATTGCCCATCGATCCCCTTGCGATCGTGAGCGACTGGGGCGTGTTCGAAGCAGTTTCAGCAGTTCGGGGTCGATAATATTCACCCACAAACTGCCTTGTTCTGTGTGCCATAGCCAGTAGGCCAACACCAGATGCAACGGAATGGTGATTAACCACCAAGGATGTAGCCACTGTAGGGTATGGAAGAACGTCATTATGTTCTGTTCCTCTGCGCCAGGATCTGAAACAACCAGAGCGCCCATGCCCATGCCAAAGGCCACATAAACATCTCAGTGCGGGGACGGAACCACTGGGTTAGCCCTGAAACAGGTTCAAGCTGATTGATTTTCTGGTAGATTGCCTGCAATGCATGAGCATCTGTCGCCCGGAAATAAAGCCCCCCGGTTTTGGCCGCAATCGATTTTAGTGAAGTTTCGTCAAGATCAGTATTGCCTGTTGTACCAAAAAAACCTTGATGGACAGCAGCACCGACGCCGATTGTGTAAATACGTAAACCCTCACGAGCAGCAATCGAGGCTGCATCATCAGGAGGCATGAGACCAGCATCATTACCGCCATCAGTTAGCAGAATCAGAACAGGACGCTCATGGGTGTTCTCCGTGTGTTCCTTCATCTGTCGAATGGCAAATCCAATGGCATCGCCAATGGCGGTTTGTGAACCAGCCTCACCAATGATGGCTTCATCAAGCAGCTTTGTTACTGCCGGTAGGTCCATCGTCATGGGAGCTTGTAAATAGGGGCGAGTCCCAAACACAATGAGCCCGACCTGATCACCCTGCCGTTGACTTAAAAATTGCCCTGCAACACGTTGTACAACCTGCAGTCGTGTTTGTTGGCCATCCATGTCTCTGGTAGCCATGGAACCTGACAAATCAATAGCCAGCAACAGGGGACGGCCTTCAGGACGTACGGGCTGTGGTGTGCCCAACCACTCGGGGCGCGTAGCGGCAAGTATGAGCAGAAACCAGATCAACAAACTCCAGCTCTGTGAGGCTATAAGAGGTGAGCTATGCCGTGTTGGTGTCGTTACTGGAACAAAAACAATTTCTTCTTGGGAGTTCGGTGGCGACTGCCGACCCATGAGCCAGGGTAGGGGTGCCAACAGGATCATCCATGGCCAGGCAAAGTGGATCATGGGTGATACCTCAGGAACTTTTCAGTGAGTGTGAGCCACTGTACAACAGGTTCAGGCCCGGTTCCGCCGTATGCTCTGATCAGCAACTGGCGCGCAGGTTCAAGGTCTGCTTCCTCAAGACCGTGCTCAGCCATAAAGGTCAGCCATGAATCGTTATGGAGCGCAGCAACCTGATTTTTTCCGTAGCGTGCCACAGCATAACGCCGAAGCAGATGTTCAAGATCACGGGCCACAAGACGAGGATCATACTGATTTTTTTGACGTATTTCTGAAAGTTCGGACAATGCCAGTCTCTGGAGGCGTCGGAAAGGATGGAGCCAGTAACGTAGTCCCAGCACGATCGCCAGAATCAGCAATAAGCTGATCAGCCACCAGCCGGGTGCAATGGGCCACCATGATGAGGCTGCAGGCAATCGGTCTGGAGCAAGTTGATCAAGCCATGCTGCTGCCGGATTCATGAGTAGCTCCGTCGCATGGGCCTGTGACCTAGATGGCTGGCAAGACTGAAGGCGGGGTCTTCAGCTGTGACAAAATCAAGCAACCTGATTTGGTGCGCTGAACAGAATGATTGCAGAAGCTGGTTTTGCTCTTGCCAGGCAGAGGACCATGATGTGCGACTCGAAGCGCCGTATACCCGTTGGGATTGACCTGGGCGACCAATCCGAAACCAGCCATCGGGGAGTCCCGATCGTTCCAGGGGGTCATAAAGGTTACAGAGTATGACTGTGCTACGGCGACGCAGACTGACTAGGCTGGACAGGCAATCATCCCTGAAGCTTGCATGATCCCCAATCACAATAACCAGGCTTCCGGACTGAATGTGAGGCTGTAATCTAAGCAGGCTCTGTGCAAGTGTTGGTGCGGTCTCGGGGGGGAGCGTCCGAGGCTGAAGGTCGCTAAGTTGCTGCAGAGTGGTGAGCCAGTGTTCGGTGCGCGATTGCGCTGGAGAGAAGAGTGGTTCTTTCAGGTGCGGCGCATCAACCAGTAATCCGACACGATCTCCTTCACCCAGGCCAATCCATCCCAGCAGAGCAGTCAGTCTCAGTGCTAGTGCTGATTTTAATTGCCTACGGCTTCCGAAGAAAAGATTGGCAGCAAAGCTTGGAACGATCCATACCGGGCGTTCTTTTTCTTCACGGTAGAGCCGAGTATGTACACGTCCACGGCGTGCGGTAACCCGCCAATCTATACTTCGGATATCATCGCCGGGAATATAGCTGCGCAACTCCTCGAATTCGAGTCCTCGTCCCAGATCACGTCCCTGATGCAGTCCCGTCCGGGATGGACTGAATGTGGGGGCGACATGCAGGCTGAGTCCAAGAACCAGTTGACGAGACTGGGCGAGTTCTTCCGGGCCTGGAAAAAGGTTCACGGCGCCGGAACTCCCCGAATGAGTTCAACGATGCAGTCATCAGCGGTTATGTTTTGGGCAACCGCACGAAAATCAAGAACCAGGCGATGCCGCAAGGTATCTGCAGCTAGATTTTGTACATCCTCAGGGCTGATATAGTCACGCTGGTTAAGCCAAGCTCGGGCACGACAACCATGCTCCAGTGCAAGAGCGGCTCGAGGGCTGGCACCCCAACGAATCCATTCCCTTAGTTTTTTGACAGAGCTACGCTGGGGGTGAGTTGCATCAACCAGCGCAATCATATATTCCTGTACATGAGTATCCAAATGAATACCCAGCAACTGTTTTCGGGCCAGCATAACCTGGTGTGGTTCAAGAATGGCAGCCGGCTCGGGCTCACTCTGCAGAAGTTCACTCCGGTGCAAATCCATGATTCGGCGAAGTACAGCTTTTTCAGGATAGTCAATACGCACGTGCAGCATGAACCGGTCAAGCTGGGCTTCCGGTAATGGGTATGTCCCTTCATGCTCCAGTGGGTTTTGAGTTGCCATAACCATGAACAGTTCCGGTAGGTGATAGGTGGTGCCTCCAACTGTTATTTGTCGCTCTGCCATGGACTCAAGCAGTGCCGATTGGACTTTCGCGGGCGCACGGTTGATTTCATCAGCAAGAATAATCGAATGAAAGAGAGGCCCCTGAATAAATTCAAAGGTTCCTGTTTCAGGGCGAAATATGTCACTGCCGGTCAGGTCGGCTGGAAGCATATCAGGTGTAAATTGGATGCGCTGGAACTTGCCAGCAATTCCCTGAGCCAATGCCTTTACTGAACGGGTTTTAGCCAGGCCTGGGGGGCCTTCAACCAGAAGGTGTCCATCAGCCAGTAGTGCGATCAGCATCCGCTCAATCAAGGTTTCCTGGCCAAGCACCTGTTCTTCAAGACAGGTACGCAAGCTCTGAAATTCAGTCAACACATCGGTTTGAAAAACTTCGCTCATGGGCAGTTGACTCCATACGATCAGATCAAATCGGGTATGTCTTCAATCTTAATGGGTATGAGGCATCAGTTTCAAAGGCATGCCATGATACAAAACGATGGTGTATGGTAATAAAATGTAGGATTATTGTTACGAGCAGGGGGTGGGTTCGTGATGTAATCCATGTTTGTGTTTTAGCCAAATTCCGACAATGTCACGATTGGATGGGGCGGCTGGAGAAACATAGATCCAAGTTGCATTTGGTACACCTTGAAGGATTCGTTTTTCTGCAGGAAATCCCTGTTTGACCAGCAGGCTAACCAACTTGTCTGCATTGTCCTCATCATGAAACTGTCCGAGAGAAACCGCCCGTGCATAGGGGCCGTCCGCAATGACGACAGGATCCATATCGATTGCACGTAGTCGTGCGGCCATGTTGTCGGCATCACCAATGAACTGGAAGGGGGGGATATATACCATGTACATGGTGCTGCTGACATCTTCGGGGCGAACACGGCTAACCATGCCTTGTTGTTGCAGGTGACTCTGGAAGGCACTAATCTGGTCAGATTGCAGTGGGCCAACGAGATAACACAAAAACACGGAACCCGTTGCAGCGACAGGAGCGTCGTGATTTGCAACCGAAAGTGCATCGCCCTGCAATAGTTTAAGCTGTGGCAGGTTTGCAGCCGCATCAGGGTTATTGTGTTGGTTGGGAGCATTCAAAAAATGTTCATAACCCCAAAAGAGCGCATTTAACGCCAACAGCAATGCCAATAACCAAGCCATGCCTTCATCCTGAAATGTCAATCACCCTTGCCCTCGGCAAGCATAGCAAAACTTTGGGGCAACAGCATAGTGTATTGCCCCACAGCATCATTCGTGATCAAGAAACGAACGCAGATGTTCCGAACGGGAGGGGTGTCTCAGTTTGCGCAGGGCTTTGGCTTCAATCTGCCGAATTCGTTCGCGGGTTACGTCAAATTGTCTGCCAACTTCTTCGAGGGTATGGTCTGTGTTCATTTCAATTCCAAAACGCATGCGCAAGACCTTGGCTTCTCTTTGGGTCAGATTGGCCAGTACTTCACGGGTAGCTTCACGTAGCCCCTCAGCAGTTGCGGAATCGACTGGTGAGATCATCGACGTATCTTCGATAAAGTCGCCCAAGTGAGAGTCTTCATCATCACCCACAGGCGACTCCATCGAAATGGGTTCTTTGGAAATCTTGAGCACGCGCCGGACCTTTTCTTCAGGCATGTCAAGGCGTTTACCGAGCTCCTCTGGCGTTGGTTCGCGTCCCATTTCCTGCACCATCTGTCGGGAAACCCGATTAAGCTTATTAATGGTCTCAATCATGTGCACCGGAATACGTATGGTTCGTGCCTGGTCTGCGATGGAGCGGGTAATAGCTTGGCGTATCCACCAGGTGGCATAGGTTGAAAACTTGAATCCACGGCGGTATTCAAACTTGTCGACGGCTTTCATCAGTCCAATATTGCCTTCTTGAATCAAGTCCAGAAACTGCAATCCACGGTTTGTGTATTTCTTTGCAATCGAGATGACCAGCCTGAGGTTGGCTTCAACCATTTCTTTCTTGGCGCGCTGAGCCTTGGCCTCGCCCAGAGAAAGTCGCTTGTTGATGTCTTTGATTTCAGCAATACTGAGGTTGAGGTCGCCCTCGATATCAAACAGGCGTCGTTGGGCGCGCAAAATGTCCTCGCGATACTGCCCCAGGGTTTGCGACCAGGATTGACCTCGGCTGCTTTGCTGATCGATCCAGTCGAGATTTGTCTCGTTGCCTGGGAACAGTTTGAGGAAAGTCATGCGGTCCATGCGGACTCTTTTGATACAGATATGCATGATCGCTTTTTCTTGCTGCCTGATATCAGTCAGCACATCCCGTACCTGGTGTATCAGTCCCTCATAGATGCGAGGTGTGAGCTTCAGAATCATGAAGGATTCTGCTGCATTCAAAAGGGCTTGTTGGACTTTCTTGTCATTACGGGTCAAGCCGCTTCGCACGAGGGTATGAACTGCTTGAACCTGACTGCGCAGGTTCTCAAAACGTTCTGCAGCGAGCACCGGATCCAGCGAGGAAGGTGCTTCATCCTCTTCGCTGCCTTCCTTTTCTTCATCTTCGTCATCAAGCTCTTCGGCTTCTTCATCAACGACACCAGCAGCCCCTATTTCCAAGCCAACACCCTCGATAGGGTGTTCAACAGGATTACCTAAAGCTCTGCCGTCATCATTGGGGTCAAGATAGCCAATAATGACATCCGTCAGTCTTTTTTCTCCACTCATGGAGTTGTCGTATTCCTGCAAAACAAGTTCGACAGCGCCGGGCCAGTGGGCAAGCGCATGCAGTACCTCACGAATACCTTCTTCAATGCGTTTGGCGATGGCAATCTCACCATCATGGTTCAACAGATCAACGGTGCCCATTTCACGCATGTACATGCGTACCGGATCCGTCGTGCGGTGTGGCTCGTTTTCCACAGCGGCCAGCACGGCTGCCGCCTCCTCAGCGGCAACTTCGTCATCGATAGCCTCTGGAGCCTCCTCGGTAAGGATGTCGTCAGGGCTGGGCGCACGTTCATGAACTGGAATGCCCAGATCGCGCAACATCTGAATGATGTCTTCGATTTGATCTTCATTGGTGACAGATTCAGGTAAATGATCATTGATCTCGGCGTGAGTCAGATAGCCCTGATCTTTGCCGCGGGCGATCAGTTCCTGAAGTTGCGAAGTGGGGTGTTTGTCTTGGGAAGTCGTCATCGGGTCATGATCCAGGTTGCAACGAAAAGACTAACTTGGGATCATAACACATATATGCAATTTTAGCCAGACTTGAACTCCAGTTCAGTCTGGCTTTTGTCTTACAGTTTTTTCAGTTGCCCGATCAAGTCAGCCGGCTCTTGACGTTCTGTATAGTCGGCATTGATAAATGCATAATGGATTACGCCATCTTGTCTGACAATATACGTGGCTGGTAGTGGTAGCGTGAAGGTGTCATCGCCATTATAAGCAGGGATATCAATACCAAACTGACTGTAAATGGGTCGAAGTACTTCAGGAACAACGAATACAATACCCAGTTCCTTAGAATAGGCGTTGCCTTTGTCAGAAAGAATGTCAATCTTTAAATTGTTCTGCACCGAAGAGACTTCGGCCTTTTCCGGAGTTTCCGGGGACATTCCGATCAGTTCTGCGCCTAGAGCGCGAATGGACTCCACCGTGTCGGCAAGTGCCTTCATTTCCATATTGCAGTAAGGACACCAGCCACCTCGGTAAATATTGATAACCAGGGGGCCTTTTTTAAGGTATTCATTCAGTTCATGCATACGACCATGTTGGTCAGGAAGTCGAAAAGAGGGGATTTGTTGACCGACACCGAGTGCCTTATTCTCTATGCCACTTGCACGCAATTCATCGGTGCAGCGTTGCATCAGTGCAAGGACATCAGCTGGAGCCTTGTGGCTCATATCGATTTTAAAGTTTTTAATGTTTTGTTGCAGTGAAGTCATGGGATTGCTCCGCAGTTCATCAATGGTTTTTACAGTATTATTATTCTTGATCGATTGGTCAACAAAATAATTGTTCCTATGGAGCAAAACACTGGTACCAAAATAAGCGTATTGATTATTGCAACTGCATACATTTGGTGCGCGTTGTGATATTTTAATAGCATGCTAAATTAATGTCCTCATAGAGAGACTCCAGGAGGCTCACATGGCTCGCCCAGCTCAATTCGACCGGACTGAAGTGCTTGATAATGTCATGCATCTTTTTTGGGAGAATGGATATGCCACCACGGGCATGGCAACTGTACTTGAGCGTGCCCGCTTACAGCCTGGGAGTTTGTATGCGGCATTCAAGTCAAAGCGATCGCTCTATCAAGAAGCTCTTCAACGCTATGGTCAGTCTGCCGTTGATCAAGTACAGCAATTATTGGCGCAAGCGGACAACAACTTCCGCGCTGGCATCATGAGTTTTTTAAATCCAATTGCTGCACAGACGCAAAAACCGATGTCTTTGCGGAGCTGTTTTCTGATCAATACGCTTATGGAAGTGACCCGTCATGACGCCGAGCTAGGTGCTCAAGCTGCCCAGTATTTGGCGCAGATTCAACAAAACTTGGTTGATTTTCTTGGGCGAGCCGCTAGTGAAGGCGCTTTGACCAAGGGACAGGATCCTGTCTGTGCGGCGGGGTTGATTATGACGTTTGCCTGGGGTATGCGCGTTGCAGGCATGACTGGTCCTGATGTTACGCGTATTCAAGAGCAAGTCGAATGGTTGCTGAATCATCTTTTTGTGCCTGCTACCTGACTGTATCTTGGCATCTTTCGTGTTTCGGAAGAAACACCATTTTGTATTAAGGCTGGGTGAACTGATATGTATTGACCCTGTCAACTTGTATTTTGATCTTTATTTTCAGTTCTCCTTTCGCGATCACATCCATGCATAGGTTGCAGAGCAGGCGGCATTC
>JAJZUM010000007.1 GCA_021848605.1 Pseudomonadota bacterium
CTATGGCAAACCAAATCTTCATTTCAGGGTGAGTTTTGTTCAGGGGCAACATTGGAAGGCAAGTCAGCTGGATCGCTTGCATCATCAGGACTCGTACTGTTTGGAGAGTTTAAAGCCATCATACTCTTGCCATCCATCTGCAGAGTTTTCAAAACCATTTCAAATCGTCGTCCGGAACTGTCTGGACCAGCCATTTTGACGGGCAGGTTATTCAGGTCGGGTGCCAGCCAGGCATCATAACCTGTCTGAATTTTGCTATCCCCCACCATTTGTCGGGCTCCCTGCAAATGATAGGTACGAATCCGGCCAGCTGGAAGTTGTAATAACTCCTCACCCAGCAACTGAAAACGAAGATCGTAAAGACTGGTACCGTTGCTGACCGTCATGTCCATATGTTCATGACCTGAGAAAACCAGGGCCAGATCGTACGCAAAACTGAACATATCCTGAGTGCCATCAACAAAACTCATTGTTTTTTCCTTGCCGGTACGTCCCTGGATCAAGGTGTGATCTGCATAAGAGAAGTGGGCAGTAATACGAGGCTTGTGATTGAGCAAAACATCAAACTGGTCAGGAAGCAGTCCTTGTTCGCTGATACGCCCGGCACTCAGGATTTCAGCATGAAATCCGAATTTATGTGCCTTGAGGTCAAGGGTGTAGTGATGGCCATCGATATGCCAGTGTTCTTCGGCGTTGACGCCAACCGGTATAGCAAGACCGACATTGATCCGATACAGAGCTACCAGATCGTGAGGGAACTCGTGATCGTTCGAGGTTGGAGGCTTGATCGGTGATTCGGGTGCAGGCGAGCTGCTTTTTGTGGTGCTTTGGTCGGCTGTAATTTTTGCTGGAGAGGACGTTGGTGTTGTTGCTTGGGATCGTGTCGTTGATGCGTCCGGTGCAGTCGTGGAAGCAGCAACCGGTATCAGGGAAGATGCCAGCGAGGTATTGCTGGCCGTGGGTGCAACAGGATTTGAGGCTTGTACAGGAGCATTTGTCGCAAGGGTATCCTTTTTGATCTCAGCTGCCTTGTTTTGGGCAGTCAGTGTTTTGGGGGGGTGATGCTTGTGTCTTTTATGCACAAGCCTTTTTTTGAGTTGGACCGTTGCGATTGTTTTGGACGTTGAGGCTGCAGAAGGACGAGCGACAGGTTCTATTGGCCGTGCAGGCGTACTGAGCCAGTGGATATGCAGGTATAACGGCCCGGCAGGCTTGTCGGCGTCATCACCAAGGTGGAGATGTACTTTTGGAACTTTTCCACCCTTGTGTCGGCTCAGAACGTCATTGGCGCTGTTGCGATCCGGTTCAAGGTTCAGGTCAGTCAAATAAGGATAGAAAAACAACAGGCCATGAGCAAAAAAAGCAAAGCAAACCGCCCCCAGCAGGGGGCGGCGATACCACGGTCTGGATTCAGGACGCCAGTTCACGGAAGGCCCGATCAGCAGCAGCCAGAGTCAGGTCGATCTCATGCTGGGTATGGGCGGAGGAGATGAATCCGGCTTCAAAAGCTGAGGGCGCCAGATAAACACCTGATTGCAGCATGCTGTGAAAAAAGCGCTTGAACAGGTCTACACGGCTGGCCATGATGTCCTCATAGCTCTCGATGGGATGCCGGTCGTTGAAGTAAAGACCAAACATGGCGCCTGCCTGAGTGGTGCTGAAAGGAATGCCGTTGGCATCGGCGCGAACCTGTAGTCCCTCCAACAAGGATGTCAGTTTTGCCTCCAGTTCCTGGTAGAAGCCAGGTGCCTGGATGAGTTCAAGCATGACGAGACCAGCACGCATGGCTAGAGGGTTTCCAGAGAGCGTTCCAGCCTGATACACGGGTCCAAGTGGGGCAAGCTGCTGCATGATATCTCTGCGGCCTCCAAAGACACCTACAGGTAGTCCAGCACCGATGATTTTGCCCAAGGTCGTCAAGTCCGGTTCGATACCGTACAGACTTTGGGCACCGCCCAAGGCAACTCTAAAACCCGTCATGACTTCATCAAAAATCAGTAGACTGCCGTATTGGCTGCACAGTTGACGCAGACCCTGCAGAAATCCAGCATGAGGAGGCAAACAGTTCATATTGCCGGCCACCGGTTCAACGATCACTGCAGCAACGCGTTCACCTTGTTCGGCGAAGACGTGCCCGATGGCATCCAGTTGGTTGTAAGGCAGAGTCAGTGTGTGGCGAGCCAGATCGGCCGGAACCCCGGGTGAGGTGGGAACGCCTAGGGTCAGCATACCAGATCCTGCCTTAACCAGGAGCGAGTCGGCATGACCGTGGTAGCCTCCCTCAAATTTGATCAGTAGGTCGCGCCCGGTAAAACCGCGCGCTAGCCGGATGGCGCTCATGGTTGCTTCAGTGCCGGAACTGACCATGCGCATCATCTGCATGGATGGCATCAGTTTGCGAATGGCTTCGGCCATCAAAACTTCCCAGATGGTCGGTGCCCCAAACGAGACACCGGTCTGGGCAGATTCCTGGAGCACTTCAACAATGCGTGGATGACTATGCCCGAGAATCATCGGTCCCCATGAGCCAACATAATCAATATAGGATCGACCTTCGATATCGGTCAGCCATGCGCCTTTGGCTGATTGCATGAAAACCGGGGTGCCGCCAACGCCACGAAACGCCCGTACGGGTGAGTTGACTCCGCCCG
The DNA here is from genome assembly GCA_021848605.1 of Pseudomonadota bacterium. Classification (GTDB taxonomy): domain Bacteria; phylum Pseudomonadota; class Gammaproteobacteria; order Pseudomonadales; family Moraxellaceae; genus JAJXWR01. The sequence continues at coordinate 2,652 of JAJZUM010000007.1, forward strand.
GAAGTACGTCACTGGCGCGTTCAAACCAATCGTGTGAGTTCATGGTTGTTTCACTGAACAAAGCCCCTTCAGGCCGACCATCCCTTGCAGGGAACAGGGTCTGGTTCCACGTTCAGTATCTCCTTTAAAATGTCCCTGAAGTTGAAGATGTCATTTTTTAGATCCGAAGGTCGTCTGGATGCACTGAATCTGTTGCAGCCAGTTTCGGGTTGTTTCTCCGATGTCTGCCACATCAAACAGACCTTGAACCACTGCCAGTGCATCTGCCCCTGCTTCCAGAACTGTCTGGCAATTTTGCAAGGTCAGGCCACCGATAGCAACGACGGGTTTGCCGTATAGTTTAACGGCAGCAAAGATATTGAGCGATACCTGAATCGCATGGGGCTTGGTTCTTGAGGGAAAAACAGCACCAAACGCCAGATAATCGGCATACAGAGCCGCTTTTTCAGCGAGCCTGATGTCGTTGTGGCACGTGGCCCCGAGGATATACTCTGTACCGAGGCGTTGACGGGCTTGCTCAAGGTCTCCGTCGCCGCGACCAAGATGGACGCCATCGGCCCCGACATTCAGGCAAAGGTCCACAGAATCATTGATGATCAGGGTTGCGCCTGCAGCTTTGGTCATGTCGCGCAATTTCAGGGCTCGCCGTATTTTTTGTTCCGGCGATGAGGTCTTGTCGCGGTACTGCAACCAGCGCAGTCCGTTGTTTAAGGCTTGCACCACATCGTCGAACAATTTCGGGTCGCTTGATCGCTCAGGGGTAATGCCATAAAGCTGTTGAAATAAAGAGGGTTTCATTGTTGTCGACCTGGAATCAGTTGGTAATGACCAATGGCAAAGGCGCGACTAAGACAGTCCTGAGTGTAGTGCAAGGCTTTGGCCGCAACTTCAGCAAGTGTCAGTCCTTGGGCTAGCAGGCAGGCACAGGCTGAGGCAAGGGTACAGCCACTGCCATGAAACTCGCCCGGCAGGCGTATGGCTTCGTGTCGATGCATGACGCCTTCAGCGGTAACGAGTTCATTGACAATCATTGCGCCCCGGCGGTGCGCACCTTTGATCAGCATGGCTTTCAGGCCGCGGGCAAAAAGCTGATCCATCGATGTGCCGGCACAGATTGCCTGCAGTTCTGGAATATTGGGTGTGAGCAGGGTTGTATAGGGTAAAAGGGTCAGAAGTGCATCGAGTAGATGGGGCTTTGCCAGTGAACCCTGAAGATTGCCTGCAAGTACGGGATCAAGAATGACAGGGACCTGTGGATATTGTTCCAGTAATTCCTTGGCAACGGATACGATGGCTGGATCAGCCAACATGCCCAACTTGAATGCGTTCGGTGTACAGTCATGTAGCAAGGTGTTCGCTTGCTGGCGAAGCTGTGCTGGATCGACTGCCATGAAATCATGAACGGAACGGGTATCTTGACGGGTGAGTGCTGTAATCAGGCTTATGGCATGTCCACCCATGGCCTGGATCGCCTCAATATCGGCTTGGATGCCAGCACCACCTGTTGGGTCATGGCCAGCCATGACCAGCACGATTGGTTTTGGTTTCACAGTGGTTTCAGCACAACCAGCAGCACAATGGCAATAAGGAAAAGTACCGGGATTTCATTAAACCAGCGGTAGAAAACATGGCTATGCCGGTTTTTGTCCTGGGCAAAGACTTTGACCAGATGCCCACAGTAAAGGTGGTAGCCCAGCAGGAGCATGACCAGACTGATCTTGATATGAACCCAGATTTGTTGTTTGTAGGCCGACCAATGAGGAATCAACATCGCAAGCCCACAGCCGATTGTGGCCATCATGGCCGGTGACATGATGCCTCGATAAAGTTTTCGCTCCATGACACAGAAGCGTTCTTTACCCGGGGTATCTTCGGTCATGGCGTGGTAGACAAACAGACGAGGAAGATAGAACAAACCAGCAAACCAGCTGACAACCGCCATGATATGAAATGCTTTCCAGTAGAGCATGATTCTAAGCTTCCTGATGATTTACGACTATTATGGAGGAGAACAGCGATGCTGTGAACCAACAAGCCTGTATCTTCCGGAGGATTCAGTGGACAATTTTTGGGAAACTGATCTGTCTGAGCTGATTCCCGGTTGTCATTTTGTCTATGACTTAGGTCATGAAGTGGGCTGGCAGCGTTTGATCGATCAGCCGGGTGAGCGTGTGGTTTTGTACCACGATGCTCGGCCCGTGCAGCTTGGCTATGGTGTTCAAGCACTGACCGGATATCCGGCCACGACCTTTACAGAAGGAAATGTTCTTTCCTTTGGCAGTCTTATTCACCGTGAAGATCGCCCTGGAATTCTGGAATCGATGCGTCGGGCTGAGCACGATCACCCGGTGTGGGAGGTGGAATACCGGCTACGCAGTAGTGGTTCTGGTGTGCGCTGGATGCGCGAGCGTGGTCGCATGTTGTACCGTTCAGGCCACTGTGTCGTCGATGGCTGGGTTCAGGATATCAGTAACCAGCGTCATGCCGAAGAAAGTGAATGGGTCTATCGTCGGCTGGTTGCCGAGACAGGAATGGGATATCTGGCCCTGGATGAACGAGGTATTGTGCTCAGTTGCAATGAACCCTTTCGTGCGATGCTGGAACTGCCTGAGTCTCAAAATGTTCGGGGGCTTTCAGTTTATACCTGGGTGCAGGAAAACAATCGTGAGGTTATGGCCCGAGTGTTGCTTCAAGCTGTTCGACAGCGAGCAGTTCGAGACGTTGATGTTGAAATACGCAGTCAATCGGGGCAGGTGTTGATGCTAAGTCTCAATGCCGCATCAACATCGGATGGTATGGCAACACGGATTCATCTCCTGGTCAGCAACGTCACCACACGACGACGTGAGCAGCGTGAATTGACGCAGAACAGAGATCTGCTGGCCGAGTCACAACGAATTGCCGGGCTTGGTTTCTGGGTTGAGGATGTTCGGGAACAGCCGGGCCTTTTCTGGTCCACCGAATTGCTGGAGATGCTGGAATTGGAGGGTGTTGAGGCCCAGCCGGCCGAGTCGCTCTTCCTGGAGCGGATTTCCCCGGAAGATCGATCCCGTTTTCTGGCTTTCTGGGCAAAGGCACGTCAGGAACAGGAGTCCTGCTCTCTGGAATTTGGGCTTGAACTCCCGAGTGGTGCGAAGCGTATTGTTCGTTGTTTTATCCGTTTTGAGCATATCGGCAGGCTATTGCTGCGTATGATCGGAGTGGTACAGGATATGACTGCATACCGGCAGGCTGAATGGGCGGTAAGGCAGTCGGAGCAACGTTATCGGGCCTTGTTTGAAACCAGCATTGACGGTATCTGCATCATGACACTCGATCGTCGCATCGAAGATGCCAATCAGGCTTTCTTATCAATCGTTGGCTTTGAACTTGCTGAGCTTAAAGGTCGCAAAGAGCAGTCCTTAACGGCAGCCCCGTGGGCGGAACACGATGAACAGGTGGCACAGCAACTTGTTGCACAAGGTTCAGTAGATACCTACCGCAAGGCCTATCGTCATCAATCCGGCAGGGATATTCCGGTACGGGTGCGGCAGTGGCTGGTGCGTGATGAACAGGGTATGCCACGTCATATCATGGCCATGGTACGAGATATCACCGAATTGCAACATGTTGAAAAAGAAAGGACACAGTTGCAAAAAGCGATGCAACAGGCCCAGAAGATGGAGGCGATTGGGCATCTTGCTGGTGGTATAGCTCATGATTTCAATAACATATTGACAAGTATGCTGGGTTACAACGAATTGGCTGAGCGACAGGTGACGTTACTGGATAACCCCAGATTGTTGCGTTATGTGCAACAGATTGCGCTGGCAGGTCAAAGGGCACGTGAATTGATTCGTCAGTTGTTGGTGTTTAGCCGCGGCGGAACGAGTCAGGGCTTGATTCAGGATATAAGTGCCGGCGTTGACGCTGCTGTACGTATGCTCAGACCCATGGTGCCATCGTCAATGCGTTTACGGGTGCGAAAAATGTCGGATCTGTCTCCAGTACATATGGATGATGTGCCGCTCCAGCAAGTACTGATGAACCTGGTGATCAATGCCCGTGATGCCCAGGAGCAACGGGGTGAAATTCGCATTGAACTGGACGAAGTTATGCTGGAGCAGCAACATTGTGCTTCATGTCATCAGCAATTTAGAGGTCGTTTTGTTCGCATTGCGGTTCGGGATCGGGGTAAAGGACTGGATGCTTCCTTGCTGGATCGAATCTTTGACCCTTTCTTTACGACCAAGCCTGTGGGGAAGGGGTCGGGCATGGGGCTATCAGTTGTACACGGTATCGTCCATGAGTTCGGTGGTCATATTCAGGTACAACAGCCAGCGCATCATGATCCCTTATCGCCTGGATGTGTGTTCAGCATTCTTTTACCCTGTCGGCAAGCGATTGAGCAGGCTGCATTGCCGACTGCATCTGTACCTGCTCAAACAATTCCTCAGGGTAAGCATATTCTGGTTGTTGAGGATGAACCACAGATAGCGGCCATGCTGGTGGAGCTTCTCGAAGCGCAGGGCTATGATGCCATGATGCGGACTGATCCACTGCAAGCCCTCAGTGATCTGGCCAATCATCACCAGTCGATTGATTTTCTTCTGACGGATCAGGTTATGCCGGGCATGCTGGGTGCGGATCTGATTCAGCAGGCCCGGCGGTTAAGACCCCATCTGCCAGTTTTGATGATCAGTGCTCAGGCGGATTTGCTACGCCAACAATGGGGTGAGCACTTGGATTGGCCTGTCATTGCCAAACCACTCAATATCGAAGATTTACTGGCCGCTATCTGCTCTGGGCTTGTTCAGCAGCAGGTAGATCATGGCGTTCAGGAAAAGTGATCATGAAAATGCTGATTGTTGATGATGACCTATTGTTGCTGGAGTTTCTTCAGGATGCCCTGAGCGAGTTTGCCGATTCATTACTGACGGCACAGAATGGTGAAGAGGCGCTACATCTGCTTCAGGATCACACGCCGGATATTTTGCTGACGGATCTGGTGATGCCTGAGAAGGATGGCATCACGCTCATTGCGACGGTACGTTGCCTTCTTCCTGCTTTATACATAGTGGCGATGTCGGGTCGTAGTCGCAATGATCTGGATATTGATACGCTTGAACTGGTTCGTATGCTTGGAGCTGATGCCGTGCTGCACAAGCCCTTTACGCTTGATGAGTTGCATCAGGTTTTGAGCCCTGGGAGTCAGCGGCATTAGTCATTCAGGCGTGATAGAATATCGTCTTGATGACGTTAAGATAGGTTATGGGCATGCAGCAGATTTCATCTGGGCCAGAATTGTCCCGTTCTGAATTCAACAAACTCCAGAAACGTTTGCGCCGGTTGGTTGGGCAAGCCATTGAAGACTACGGCATGATTGAGGATGGTGATAAGGTGATGGTTTGCCTGTCTGGAGGTAAGGACAGTTATACCATGCTGGATATTCTGTTGAACCTGCAAGTCAGTGCGCCAATCCGTTTTGAGCTGGTGGCTGTCAATCTGGACCAGAAGCAACCGGGATTTCCAGAGGAAGTCTTGCCGACTTATCTGACCGAGCGAGGAGTGCCGCATTATATTCTGGAGCGCGATACCTACAGCATCGTTAAACAGCTCACTCCTGAAGGCAAGACGTATTGCAGTATCTGTTCCCGACTGCGCCGGGGCAATCTCTATGGTTTTGCCCAGCAAATTGGTGCCAATAAAGTGGCTTTGGGGCATCATCGTGATGACATCATGGCCACTTTTTTCCTCAATATGTTTTTTAATGGCAAACTGAAGGCGATGCCTCCCAAGCTGCTGAGTGATGATGGCAAGAACATCCTTATTCGGCCGTTGGCTTATTGTAAGGAAGAGGACATCATTCCCTACGCTCGTCATCGTCAGTTTCCGATCATTCCCTGTAATCTTTGTGGGTCTCAGGAAAATTTGCAGCGTGTTGCGGTACGTAACATGATGAAGGCTTGGGATCGGGAACATCCACATCGCCTGGACAGTATTTTTACGGCCTTGAGCAGTGTGGCGCCTTCCCAGCTTCTCGATCGTGAACTATTTGACTTTATTGGTCTTGATCAACAGCGTGCTTCTCAAAATCCTGTCATGGATCCTTCCAGTGGACGTATTGAAACGCTGGATCTCGGGTTGAATTGGGCATAGTGACCGGTCAGATCGGCGCAGGTATTCACTCATCTTCGATGCACAGCGCTGCTCAGAGGCATCCGCCATCGCGATCAAGAAATCTGTCGTCTCTCGGGTGAGAGCCCGCCTCTGGCTCGACTGACGAGCCAGATATGCAAGGTCTTACACACCACCGGACCCAGGTTGCAGGAACAGCCCTCCGGTGTGAAAGACAGCCGGTATCGCTCAGACATCAGGCTTCGCTCCCCAAAGCTTCCAAGCGGCTGAGCCATGTTGCAAAGTGCGGACAGGCATCACGAATGGCCGTAATGCCAATCTTGCCCATCAGGGTCGGGCCGTTCGATGTTTCTTTGTAACCCGTCGCCATGGCCTGTAGTCGGGCTTTCGGGTGTGTGTCTTTGCCATGGTTAATCAGTTCCGGCTCTCCGGCCACCGCGATGGCATCAGTGACTTTCCCTACCAGGTCAGCACGGTCAAAGTGCTTTGCCAGAACGTTGGCATTGCAGAACACCCACGCCTCAAACTCATGCAGAGCCAGGAAGGGGATGAACCGCTGATTGTTAACTTTGGCAGCCAGGCAGGCTTCCAAGCCCGCCACTCGCTCACGGGGATTCCCTGGTAGCAGTGCCTCTTGGTAGCCGGGAACGTCATCTGGCAAGCCATAAAAATCGAGCAGGGTGGTGATCCATGCATCGGTATCGGAGGTCAATGGCAACAGGCTGCGTTGAATTTGATGCCAGTTCGACACGCCGCCACGATGACCACCGCCAGCAGCCAAACGCTTGGTCCACAGCACGATGGGCTGAACGAATACACCATGGTTAGCCAGGTGCGGTGCGAGAGTTTGTTTGACGAAAATTTCCTCGGACTGCCCCTCTACAAGCATCAGTAGTCGGGTCATGGACGACCTCCTAGGACGTTCTTCTCCCACAGGTCGCCAATACTGAAGTCTTCCAGCCACAACGATAGCTTGTTTTCATCCAGACGCTTGAAGGTGGTCTTCAGGCCATCGTTTTCGGCAACGATCACATCCTTGGGCTCGAAGTTGTTCAGCAGGGTGACCGATTGCGTAGCCAGGATCACCTGAACACGCTTGGAAGCTGCATCCAGCATTTCGGCCAGGATGCGAATGGCGAATGGGTGCAGGCCCAGCTCGGGCTCATCCAGCAGGATCAGCGCAGGCGGATTAGGCTGCAGCAGCAGCGTAGCAAGACAAATGAAGCGCAGCGTACCGTCGGACAGGGAGTAGGCATCAAAGTAAGCGTCCGAGCCCTTCTGACGCCACTCCAGCTTGATTTTTTTCTCGTTCAGTTGCGACGGTGCCAGCTCGAAACGGTCAAAGAACGGTGCCACCAGCCGAATGTGTTCCTCAATGTGGCGGAATTGCACGGGGTGCTTCTCCTGCAGCCAGTACAGGTAGGCTGGCAGGTTGGCCGCATCGGGGCGGAAACTGCGGTTGTCAGCAACGTTGCATGTCTGCTTGGCGGGCGAATTGTCCGAGGTGTCATGGAAGTGGTAAACGACTAAGTTACGCACCATTGGGAAAACGTGCTTCGGAATCTTGTTGCGGTACGACTCCGCAGCTTCCTCCAGCTTGCTTTCCTTGTGACCTACCGCAATTGGTTCGCCATAGTTCCAAAAACCACTGTATTGTACCCACTCGTGCTCAAAAATCAGCGTGTCTTGGGATGCCTTCAGCGCAAAGCCGTAGGCGTTCTGGTCGAACCTGAAGTCGAGCGACAGGGTAGAAGTCTTCTTGCGCCCATGGTGCAGCAAGCGATCAGGCTCGCTGCCCACGTACACCTGCAGGTTGTGTGAAAGCACCCTTTCCAGCAAGCGGAATACACCAATGAAATTGGACTTGCCTGAACCGTTGGCACCGATAACCACGTTCAGGTCGCCCAGCTCAAGTTCCGCTTGTTTGATGGATTTGAAGCCATCAATGGTTATTTTGCGTAGAGTCTTCACGGCGTTTCCCCCCGCCCCGAATCAAGCCCTTCCATCGACTGCTGCTTGATCCAAGCGTCAATGTCCGCTTTGGAAAAGCGCCAAGTACCACCAACCTTGAAAGCGGGGATCTTCTTGGCACCTGCCAGTCGGTAAATCGTGCGCTCCGTGACCTTCAGGTAGTCGGCGACCTGCTTGATGGTGAGGATTTCACCCTCAGGGGGACTTGTAGACATGGTAAAGGCCAATTTTGGGCAAACTCCGACAGGATAGTGCAAAGTTTTCAAGGTATCAATGACAGCTGGCTGCTGCTGGCAGAACGGGAAGAGGATCATGCCGCGGTATTCCGGACACATCCAAAAAGCCTGATCATGGGCCGCCTGATCATGGGCTAAAAGTTGTGTTATGTCGACTAGGGGGAAGTATTCACCTGCGCGGCGCCATCAACGGTTGTTGCATGCAACGACCTGAAATGAACAAGCCCCGTATCCACGGGGCCTTGCGTTGATTTCATCGATGCGCCTGCAAGCAAGTGCAATCGCCTGAAATGGCTAGTTCGAATCAGACGTTGAAGCGAAAGTGCATGACATCGCCATCCTGAACAATATAGTCTTTGCCTTCGAGTCGCCATTTGCCAGCATCCTTGGCACCCTGCTCACCTTTGTAGCGAATGAAGTCGTCGTATGCAATGACTTCGGCACGGATAAAGCCCTTTTCGAAATCGGTATGAATGACGCTGGCTGCCTTTGGGGCTGTTGCGCCTTTGGCAACAGTCCAAGCCCGAACTTCCTTGACCCCAGCCGTGAAGTACGTCTGTAGTCCAAGCAGTTCATAGCCGGCACGAATCACACGGTTCAAGCCGGGTTCTTCCATGCCGAGGTCACTAAGAAAATCTAGGCGTTCACTTTCATCCAGTTCGGCAATCTCGGCTTCAATTTTGTTGCAAACAGGCACAACGACGGCCTTTTCTTGTTGGGCCAACGCGCGGACGGCATCCAGATAAGGATTGTTCTCAAACCCGTTTTCGGATACGTTGGCAATGTACATCACGGGTTTGGTCGTAATCAGGCACAATGGCCGCAGCAGAGTAAGCTCATCGGTATCAAGTTGTAAGGATCGGGCTCGTTTGCCTTCAGCCAGAACCGGCTGTAGTTTTTCCAGGACTGGTTTGAGGGCAAGGGCCTCCTTATCACCAGCCTTGGCCTGCTTGCTGATGCGGTTCAGGCTTTTCTCAACGGTGTCCAGGTCGGCCAGTGCCAGTTCCATATTAATAATTTCAATATCATCAACCGGATTGATGCGGTTGGATACATGGATGACGTTTTCGTCGTCGAAGCAGCGAACCACATGGGCAATGGCATCTGTTTCACGGATGTTGGCAAGAAACTGATTGCCAAGGCCTTCGCCTTTGGATGCACCGGCAACCAGACCAGCAATATCGACAAATTCCATACTTGTAGCAACGACCCGTTCTGGCTCGACGATTTCTGCCAGGGCATCAAGACGTGGGTCTGGCATGGGAACGACACCCGTATTGGGTTCAATGGTACAAAACGGAAAATTTTCTGCAGCAATGCCGGCTTTGGTAAGGGCATTGAACAGGGTGGATTTGCCGACATTCGGCAATCCGACGATTCCGCAATTAAATCCCATGGTTCAGGTTCCTTTAGCGGTTGACGAGTGGACGAGGTTCATGAAGGAAGCTGTATTGCCATCGAGCAAAAGCTGCCGATGCTCCAGTGCCTTAACGATACTTTGGTCGATCAGGGTACGTTCCGTTTGCCCGGGAGCGTGCAGGACAAAATCAACGACATTCTTTTGGCCGGCAGGAGGTCTGCCAATGCCCACACGCAGACGCGCAAAACCCGAATGCCCCAGCGCCTGAATGATGTCGCGCAGACCATTATGCCCGCCATGCCCACCACCTATCTTGAGACGGATCTGGCCGACACCAAGATCAAGTTCATCATGGGCAACCAAAATGTCTGCAGGAAGAATCTTGAAGTAATGGGCAACACTCAGAACTGCCAGGCCTGACTTGTTCATGTAGGTATCCGGCAACAAAAAACGCACATCACCCATGCGGGCAATACGTCCGTGCAAACGGGAATCACTCGACCAGTTCAGACGAAGACAATCAACCCACTGTTCGACGAACCAGGCCCCGGCATTATGCCGGGTATCGGCATATTCCGGGCCTGGGTTGCCAAGCCCGACAATCAGACGAAATCCCGGCATGATGAGTCAGTCTGGACCTTATTCTGCGTCTGTAGTGGATTTATGCACGTTGGCAACCGGCTGGTCGTGATCGTGTCCAAGCGCCAGAACCGGAATTTCAACACCTTCGGGCAGTTTCAGGTCAGAGAGGTGCAAGGTTACGCCGACTTCAATGTTGGCCATATCCACTTCAATGAACTCAGGCAGATTGGCGGGTAGACAGCTGATTTCGACATCTGTCGTGTAGTGGGTAATTTGACCTCCACCTGTTTTGACGCCAACACAGAGATCCTGATTGATGAAGTGCAGGGGTACACGAATGGTCAAGCGGGCCGTTGTATCAATACGCTGGAAATCGACATGCATGGGAAACCCTTTGGCGGGGTGGCGCTGCATGGCTTTGATCAGGGCTGGTTCTTTGCTTCCTTCGATATCCAGGGTAATAACCTGTGAGAAAACGGCTTCGTTTTCGATGGCCTTGACCAAATCTTTAAGGGCAACGGAAATCGATTTGGGCGCATTTTTTCCGCCGTAGATAATGCCAGGAACGCGAGATTCCAGACGACGAAGGCGGCGGCTCGCACCTTTCCCTTCTTCGTTCCGGACCCGGGCTTCCAGAGTAAGTTGTGTTGACATGATGAACTCCTAGGTGAATTAAGGCTGTCTGCGACCAACAGCCGGGTTGTGAAAAAAATTAGTAACGATCAAACATGGCACTGATTGATTCTTCATTGTTGATACGGCGCACCGTTTCTGCAAGAAGCGCAGAGATGCTGACCTGTCGAATGCGTCCACTGGCGGATGCTGCAGCCGACAAAGGAATGGTGTCGGTAACGACCAGTTCATCAAGCTTGGAACTGCGGATATTGTCAATGGCTGGTCCGGAAAGAACAGCATGCGTGCAATAGGCCAAGACACGGCGAGCTCCATGTTCTTTGAGCGCGGCGGCAGCCTTGCATAGAGTGCCAGCGGTATCAACTATATCATCAACAATAACACAGTCCCGATCCTTGACGTCGCCGATGATGTGCATGACCTGAGACTCATTAGCACGTGGCCGACGTTTATCAATAATGGCAAGATCGGCGTCATCCAGTTGCTTGGCAACTGCACGCGCACGAACCACGCCACCAACATCAGGGGAAACCACAACCAGTTCACCGTCGTGGTTTCGTTCCAGGTCAGCGAGCAGGACTGGAGAGCCGTAAATATTATCGACCGGGATGTCAAAGAACCCCTGAATCTGATCCGCATGCAAGTCAACGGTGAGAACTCGATCAATCCCAACGGTGGTGATCATGTCGGCGACAATTTTTGCAGTGATTGGTACTCGGGCAGAACGCACACGGCGATCTTGGCGAGCATATCCAAAATAGGGAATCACGGCAGTCACACGGCCAGCAGAAGCACGCCTTAAGGCATCCGCCATGACAACAAGTTCCATGAGGTTGTCGTTCGTTGGATTACAGGTCGATTGGATGATAAAAGCATCCTTGCCGCGCACGTTTTCTCGGATTTCAACCTGGATTTCACCGTCACTGAATCGTCCCACCTGGGCTTCGGCAAGCGGGATGTGCAAATGCGACACGACTTTATGGGCCAGTGCAGGATTGGCATTTCCAGTGCAGACAACGAGATTGGGCATGATGTATGTACCTGAGATGTGTCTAGACCAGCCAACAGGGTCCATTGGCAATATATCAATGCATTCCGGAAAGGTTCTGGAATGGCAGGGGCGGATGGATTCGAACCACCGCATGGCGGGATCAAAACCCGCTGCCTTACCGCTTGGCGACGCCCCTATATGCTCTTAAAACCCGATTTATTTCTTTGAGCCTATCTTATCCCATGCATCCATGGATTGCAGGAGAAGCGAACGGTTACAACCTTGCGCAACAAATCCAGCGAAAGGTGCCTGAGTCAAGCGATCAAGTGCCTGTTCCTTTGACGAACAGGACTGAACGACACAGGAACCCGTTCCAGTCAGGAACGCAGGTCCAAAACTTCTCAGCCAATCCAGCCCTTGGGCGACTTCAGGATACATGCTGCATACAACCGGTTCGCAGTCGTTGTGAGCTCGTTCCCAACGAAAGGTGCTTAATGTACTGATCGGAGTGTCCCGTGTCAATTGGTCATGCTGAAAAATCGTGGCGGTCGCACAATGAACAGGGGGGGTTAGGACGAGATACCAGGGCGTATTGAGTTGAACAGGTGTGAGGTGTTCGCCTACGCCTTCAGCCCAGGCCGACTGACCGTGAACAAAAACCGGTACATCAGCACCGAGTTGCAAACCAATGTTGGCCAGCTGTTCGGTACTGAGCCCCATTTCCCAGAGATGGTTCAGCGCATGGAGAGTCGTTGCTGCGTCGGATGAGCCTCCACCAAGACCTGCGCCAGTTGGTATGCGCTTGTGCAGGCTGATACGGACCCCTGGAGCGGTATCAGAGTGACGTTGAAGCAGCCGTGCTGCACGCACGACCAGGTTGTCATCGGTGGCAAGATCGTGTCGATCCACTTCTAACACGATTTTGTGATGTGGTTCAAAACAGAGTGTGTCGTGCATATCCAGAAACTGAAAAATCGTCTGGAGTTCATGATAGCCATCAGGTCGTCGACCGGTTATATGCAAAAAAAGGTTGATTTTACAGGGGGCAGGAAGAATCAAAGTTGGGGATGGCATTGCGATGAAATCGTCCAGGCTTGAACAATAAGTGTCAGATGAAGCTGAGGGCCAGAAACATCTATGCGGCGGGGCAGCATAAACGGGCCTTCAGAATGGTACTGAGTGTAGAGAATTTGATAGGAACCATCAATCATACCGGCAAGATTCTGGTTTTGGTCCCACCAGACTTGTGCGGAGGACTGGTGAGGTCGTCCCGCCATCCAGTCCAACAGCGACGATGCAGGGAGCTCGATGCCAAAGGCCTTTTGGATCAGCTTATCCGGCCCAGGAGCTTGCCAGATATGGCCAGTGGCGTCCTGGAGTTGTACCTGCATCGTATCACCATGGATCTGGAGTGGGTTCTGGTTCAAAGGCCCACTAAGGTCAAGATCCCATGTTTGTTTTTGATGGGACCAGTCAAGAAAAGCTACGGTACCATGATGATGGTAGCGTACCCCGATTTTTCCGGAAAAACTCCAGGAGCTGCAGCTGGGTTGAAACCAGCCAGAACTCCTGTGCCAAGGCTGTGGGTGTACCCCGGCAGGAACTTGGGGCAGGGATGTGCAGCCAGAAAGTATGGTGAGAACCATGACTGTGGCGATAAGCGAAGAGCGTATCAATGCACCCCCAGACGTTTAAGGGTGGCGGGTATGTAAGGGCTTTTTGGGTGCAGGCGTAAAGCCTCATCCCAGATGTGTTGAGCATCAGCTTTTTGACCGGTGACCCAGAGCACTTCGCCATAATGGGCGCCAATTTCATCGTCGTGATCCAGTGACCACGCTTTCGCCAGGTTCTCCAGAGCCTTGGCTTTGTCACCTTGGCGATACAGGACCCAACCCATGGAATCGATGATGGCAGGATCATTAGGACTGAGTTTGAGTGCTTCCTCAATATCGCTGCGCGCTTCCTGTAGCCGATTGGTACGGTCTGCAAGCGTATAGCCCAACGCGTTCAGTGCGATAGGGTTGTGTGGGTTCTTTTTAAGAATGATGTGAATGTCTTTGAGGAAAAGATCAAGATCGTTCAATTGCACAGCAACCATGGCTCGCGCATAGAGCGCGTCGTTGTCATCGGGATGACGCTTGAGTACACCGTCCAGGACTGCGGCCGCCGCAGCATATTGTCTGAGGTCATTCAGAGCATCAGATTTCAGCAGGTTCAGAGGGAGTTCGAATTCCGGGTGACGCTGAATGCTGGAGTCCAGCTCCTTGACGGCTTGCTCCGGGTGCTCTGATTTTTCCAGGATAACGGCAATGCTTTGCTGTGCAGCCAGGTAGTTTGGACCTGAATTAACAGCACGAAAATCGATCAGGGCAGCGTGGAGATGCCCTTCGGCAACTTCAAGCTGTCCTAAGTACAAATAAGCTTCATTTTCGTGTCCAGGAATACTGGCCAGAGCATTGAGTGCGTGGTGAGCCTGATCAAGGTGATGATTTTGAATGGAAAGCAAGGCATAAGCCAAAGCGATTTCCGGATGATCGGGCGCATTCTTGAACAATATGGCATAATCGCTTTCCGCTTGTTTGGCATCCCCCATGCGAATGGCCAGTGCGGCTCGATTCTGGCGCATTTCAATCGATTCAGGGCTATGATTGAGCGCATGGCTGATGGAGCTCATGGCTTCTTTGTCGCGGTGCAAAACTTCGAGCAACTGAGCTTCCAGCAGGTTGGCTGGTACAAAGTAAGGGTCAATGCGATCAATAGACTGACATACTTGCAGCGCTGCTTCGGTCTTTTTCTCATGAGCTAACCAAAATGCATAGGTGTAACGTGCATTCACATTGTCCGGAAGATCGTGGAGCAGTTGCTGCATGGCGGATTCGATGCGGTGAATTTCGTTAGCACTTCGGGGCTTACGTGAAAAAAGCAATTCGGCAAAAATAGCATGAGGGTCATTGTGCAGGATTTTCTCAAGTTCCTGAACGCTGGCATCGTAATAGCCCAAATGCCACAAACTCGCTGCTTTGGCACTCATGGCCTGGATGTTGGAGGGCTCTTTCTCCAGCCAGAGCTGCGCCAGTCGCAACGAAACCTCATGATGGTGAGTCAACATGGCCAGCCGTATAGCACGTTGCAGAACGGCGGGATCCCTGGTTGATTCAGCTTCCTGGGTGTACAGCGGGAGAGCCTGGTCCGGATGACCGTGATCAATGGCGCTTTCTGCCTGCATCAAATCAAGCATGGTGGATCCGGACATCTGGCTTTGAGGTTTCACCTTGAGGACAGGTACAGAGGAAGCGGGGGTTGCGGCAACATGAGGCCGAAAAGTGCTGCAACCGCTCAGGCCTGCAGCCAGAAAGCCACCTGCTAGAAAGCTACCTGTCAGAACTGTGAGAAACAAGGCAGATGAACGTTTTTTATGCTTGGGCATAATATCTCGTGTAGAGGCAACAGCCTGCAAGTGTCTGGACAGCCATCACACCGATTGAGTTTTCGATCAGGGCGACGAATTTACCCCTTAATCCTAGCATGAATTGTAGAATCGAGTGCATCCGATCACTGCAAATGGGGGCAGATCGTTGTCATGGGGATCATTGCCAAGTATACTGTTTTTCTCATTCTTGATGCATAGGGGCTGCACGGGCATTAAGCAGATTGTCGGTCGATCAGGTCATCTGCATCCGTGTTTTTCTCATGCAAGAAGCATTAAGAACGGCAAGTAAAGAAATGGTGGGGCGATTGTTCAACGCTCCGATGCGTTTTCCTTGATGTGGATGTAGTATGGGGCTTTGGGCCTGGGGCATCAATCATAAAACCGCGAGCGTCGGCTTGCGTGAGCGACTGGCTTTGCCTGCCGAGCGTCGTTCTGAGGTGCTGCGTTCCATTCAGCAGCGAACGGGAGTCTCTGAGCTGGCCATATTGTCCACATGTAACCGGACGGAAATTTATGCCCACGGGCCCGGTAGTGAGCATGAGTGGCTGCGCTGGCTGGTTGAGGAACGCCAATTACCCTTGTCAGAGTTGACTGAGGCAGCGTATCAGTGGACCGATGAGGCTGCAGTGCGTCATATGATGCGGGTGGCAGCCGGTCTGGATTCCATGGTTCTGGGTGAGCCGCAGATTTTAGGTCAAATGAAGTCGGCCTATCAGGATGCCCAGACCGCTGGGACCTTGGGGCAGTCGCTAAATCAGGTCTTTCAGCAGGTATTTGCCTGTGCCAAACAGGTGCGCAGTGAAACAGCCATTGGCCTCAATCCGGTCTCGGTCGGCTATGCGGCCGTTGTGCTGGCACGACAGATTTTCAGCAGCCTCGAGAAAAGTACGGCACTTCTGGTTGGGGCTGGTGAAACCGTTGAACTAGTTGGTAAGCACCTTCGGGAGCAGGGCGTTCGTCATATTCACGTTGCCAACCGGACATTGGCTAAAGCAGAAGTTCTGGCGGAGGCGCTTGGAGGCGGTCGAGCCATGCCCTTAAGCGATTTGCCTTCGGCTCTTGTCGATGCCGATATGGTTTTTTGTTCTACGGCGAGTACCTTGCCACTCATCGGCAAGGGTATGGTTGAGCGGGTTCTACAAGCGCGGCGTTATCGTCCCATGCTGATGATTGATATGGCCGTGCCCCGCGATATCGAGGCTGAAGTTGCAGAACTTGACAATGTCTATCTCTACACCGTCGATGACCTTGAACACGTCATTGCGGATAACCGTAAGGCACGGGAAGATGCTGCTCAGGCAGCAGAAAAAATCATTGCCGAGCGTACTGAGCTTTTTGTGCAGCAACGACGCTCACTAGATGCGGTCGATACCATTCGGGCGCTGCGATCCCAGGTTGAAGAATGGCGTGTCCAGGAGCTTGAGCGAGCGAGTCTGCTGCTGGGCCAGGGTGTTGCTGCACAAGAAGTCATGGATCGCATGTCACGCGCCTTGATGAACAAGGTTTTGCATCAGCCGTCCGTTTCTTTGCGCTCATGGGCGGCAGCCGGTGATCAGGCTGGCCTTGCATATGCCCAGGAGTTGCTTGGTTTGTCGTCGGCTCGGGAGGATGCATGATCAAAGCCAGTTTGCTTGACAAGTTGCAACGGCTGGTCGAACGCCAGGAAGAAGTGCATGCTATGTTGGCTGACCCACTCGTTATTGGTCAGCAAGAGCAATTTCGCAAACTCAGTCGTGAGGCAGCTGAACTTGAACCGGTTGTATTGGCCTGGCAGGACTGGAAAACTTTGCTGGTGGCTCGTTCCGAAGCTGAGGAACTCATCCGTGATCCGGATTTTCGGGATATGGCGCAAACCGAGTTGCAAGCCATTGAAGCTCGAATTCCTGAAGTTGAAGATTCATTGCTTGCCAGCATGCTGCCGCATGATCCACGCGACGATTCCAGTATATATCTCGAGGTGCGAGCGGGAACCGGTGGTGATGAAGCTGCAATTTTTGCGGGCGATCTCTTTCGGATGTATTGCCGATATGCCGAGCGCCAAGGCTGGGAGGTTGAAGTCATGTCGGCCAGCGATGGTGAGCATGGTGGCTTCAAAGAAGTGATTGCGGAGGTTCGTGGGCGATCCATTTTTGCCCGCCTGAAATTCGAGTCTGGCGTGCATCGGGTTCAACGTGTACCTGAAACCGAAGCTCAGGGCAGGGTGCATACCAGTGCTTGTACCGTTGCTGTGCTGCCGGTGCAGGAAGAGGTGACCTCTGTTGAAATTAATCCTGCGGACCTGCGGGTGGATACCTACCGCTCCAGTGGGGCGGGAGGACAACATGTCAACAAGACTGATTCGGCCATTCGTATAACCCATGTGCCGACCGGAATAGTGGTGGAGTGTCAGGACGAACGCTCCCAACACAAAAATCGCTCGCGAGCGATGAGTTTGCTGGCTGCAAGGTTATTGGCGCGTGAACAGGAGGCTCAGCAAGCGGCAACTGCAACGCTTAGGCGCAATCTGGTGGGTACGGGTGACCGGTCGGAGCGGATCCGCACCTACAACTTTCCGCAAGGACGTTTGACCGATCACCGGATTAACCTGACGTTGTACAGTCTTCAGGATGTCATGGAAGGGGAGTTGGATCCCGTGATTGATGCCCTGGTGCGCGAACATCAGGCGGATCAACTTGCTGCCCTTGCTGAAGGTTGATTGCATGCAGGTTCGCCAGTGGTGGCGCATGCGCGCGGTGAATGACGAGGCTAGGAAGGATGCCCAGGAACTGTTGATGCATCAGCTAGGGGTGAGCCGAACCGGTTTTTATCAAGTCCAGGATCAGTATTTGGCTGGTGAACAGCTGGACTGTCTTCATCAGCAGTGGCTTAAGCGGGAGCAAGGGACACCTCTGCCTTATATTTTAGGAAAAGCATGGTTCTGGGGGATGTCCTTGCGAGTTTCTGCTGATGTTCTGATTCCCCGGCCGGATACCGAGGTTCTGGTTCAGGCCTTGCTGGAGCTTGATGTTGCTGGCGAGGCTGATGTTGCTGACCTGGGAACGGGGAGCGCCGCTATTGCCTTGGCAGCATCTCGAGAGCGTCCACAATGGCGTTTTGTGGGTGTTGACCGGTCCGAGGCCGCTTTGCGGATTGCCCGTCAGAATGTGGATGAGTTCGCTGCGGGTCGGGTGCATCTGGTCTGTGGCTCATGGTTCGATCCCCTAAAGCCACACAGCTGGGATGTCGTAGTCAGTAATCCGCCTTATCTGTCTTCAGATGATTCCCATCTGAGTGCTCTGATTCATGAACCCTTGGGTGCTCTGGTTGCTGGCGATCAGGGGCTCGCCGATCTGGCCAGGATTGTTGACTGTGCTCCTCTTTACTTGCGGCAAGGCGGCTGGTTATTGCTTGAGCATGGTTGGCAGCAGGGGGCAGTTGTCCATCACATGTTTAAACGAGCCGGTTGGCACGATGTTCGAACGCTGGTTGATCTGGCCGGTCGTGATCGAATGTGTCTGGGGCAGTGGCATGGATGATCTTCAGTTATTGCGCTACAGTCGGCATTTGTTATTGCCGCAGTGGGATGCTGAAACCCAGCAACAACTAGCTGCTTCACGTGTCCTGCTTGTTGGAGCTGGGGGGTTGGGCTGTGCAGTCGCTCCCTATCTTGTCGCCGCAGGTCTTGGAGTCGTACACATTGTTGATGATGATGCGGTTGATTTAAGCAATTTACAGCGACAGATTCTTTATGGTTCGGCCAGTATAGGTCAAGCCAAGGCAGAAGCGGCCCGGCAACGCCTTCTGGATCTCAATCCGGAGGTAAGGGTGGTGCCTCATGTCTGTCGTCTTGATGCAGACTGGTTGTCCGGTATGGATGTTGATCTGGTCCTTGATGGCTCGGATAATTTTGAAACCCGCCATTCGGTCAATGCTTTTTGTGTGCGTCGAGGCATAGGATTGGTCAGTGGGGCTGCCTTGGGTTGGCAGGGTCAACTTGCTGTTTTTGATCCTAAACAACCTGAAACAGGGTGTTATGCCTGTCTTTATCATCCAGGGCCCGATGATGAAGGCGGTCAATGCAGTCATTCAGGAGTTATTGGACCACTGGTTGGCATCATCGGCAGCATGATGGCGCTGGAAGCGCTCAAATGGCTCGGTAAAATTGAACAATCGGCTGTTGGCAAGCTCATCGTGTATGATGCGCAGCACAGTAGCTTTCGTCAGGTTCGTCTTCGGCAGGATCCGGATTGCCCGGTGTGTGCCAACAGACAGCTGGCATAATGTCGCAATGACTAGGGAGATTCATGATGGCGACAAATAATTCCTATGTAACCATGACCAATCTTTTCAAGGGAATGTTTCGTATCGGACAGACGGGTAGTGTTTTGGCGCAAGCCGGTCTACGCTGGTTGCTCGGCGATCGGCCGACGTTGCCCCGGTTGCTGCGCGAAACTTTTGAAGAGTTAGGCGCCACGTACATCAAATTGGGTCAGTTTATTGCCAGTTCGCCGTCTCTTTTTCCAGAAGCCTATGTTGCAGAGTTTCAAAGTTGTCTTGATCAGACTGATCCTTTGCCCTTTTCCCTGTTACGCCCTGTTGTTGAGGCTGACCTTGGGCGCCCCATTGCCACCCTATTTCGCTCCGTTGAAGAAAAACCATTGGCTTCTGCGTCGATTGCTCAGGTTCATGCTGCTGTCACGACTACGGGCGAATCGGTGGTTTTGAAAATTCAAAAACCTGGAGTTGCCAATATTCTGGTGACGGATCTCAATTTTCTTTATCTCTCGGCTCGTGTGGTTGAAAAACTGTTTCCTTACATCCAGTTTGCTTCTCTGTCGGCAATCGTTGAAGAAATACAAGGTTGTATGATGGAAGAGGTGGACTTTTTCAAGGAAGCCAACAATATCCGGCAATTTCAGAGTTTTCTGGCACGTACCGGCAATACACAGGTTGTGGTACCACGGGTTTATGGTGCGCTGTCCGGTCAAAAGGTGCTGACCATGGAACGTTTTTATGGTGTGTCCCTGACGGATCTCGAGGCAATTCGGCAGTACTCGGCAGACCCGGCCATGACTCTGATTACGGCCATGAATACCTGGTTTGCTAGTCTTACCCAGTGTGAGAGCTTCCATGCGGACCTGCATGCAGGAAATTTGATGGTGCTCACGGATGGTCGATTAGGTTTTATCGATTTTGGTATTGTCGGGAGAATTGAGCCTGAGACCTGGAAGGCAACCATGCAGTTCATGGAGTCGCTCAGTGTCGGCGATGTTGATACCATGGCAGCAAGTATGGTCAAAATCGGCATAACGCGCAGTCAGGTAGATCTGAAACGGCTGAAAGCTGATATCCGCAGCATACAGCATCTTTTTGGATCCATGGATGCCGATTCGATGATGTCCGGTATGATCAACGACCAGCAGATCAACCGGATTCTGCTGGATATTGTGGCTGTTGGCGAACGACATGGCATCCGCTTCCCGAGGGCCTTTGCACTGCTGGTCAAACAGGTTCTCTATTTCGATCGTTACATTAAGATTTTGGCGCCGGATCTGAATATGTTTGATGACGGGCGCCTTGATCTACTCGGTGAGGATATCCCCCTGACACCACTGAAATTCAATCCACTCTAGGAGTCTGTCGATGATTCGTGTCCACCATCTGGAAAACTCACGTTCCCAGCGCATTCTCTGGCTTCTCGAGGAACTTGGGCTTGATTATGAGGTCGTTCATTATCAACGTGATCCAAAAACCATGTTGGCGCCCGCCGCTCTTAAAGCCATTCATCCATTAGGAAAGTCTCCTGTCATTACCGACGGTGATCGCGTCGTGGCTGAATCGGGGGCCATCATTGAATATCTGATTGACAAGTATGGAGAGGGGCGACTGAAGCCGGCTGCGGGAAGTGCTGCTCTGGATGCTTATCGTTATTGGCTGCATTTTGCCGAGGGTTCGCTCATGCCTTACCTAGTCATGAAGCTGGTCTTCACCAAGGTAGAAACTGGACCAATGCCCTTTTTCATTCGTCCGATTGCTCGCCGCATCAGCAAGGAAGTCGGCAAACGTTTTCTTGATACCAATCTTGAACAAATGATGCAGTTTATCAATGATCACTTGTCCCGTAATCGTTGGTTTGCCGGGTCTGAACTGAGTGGTGCCGATATTCAGATGAGTTTTGCGATGGAGGCGTTGATGTCTCGTCCTGCCCAGATGCAGTCGTGTCCACAGATTAAGGCCTATGTTCAGCGTATGCGCGATTTGCCGTCTTATCAGAGGGCGTTAGAACAAGGAGGAGCCCTTGTTTTGGGCTAAGTTTTTTTCTGGTTTTTGCTTGCGTTGAACCAGGACGGTGAAGCTGCTAGAATGCCCTCCCGTCCTGATGCGTATTGCTTGAGGCAGTAACGCACGATTCCGAACTATTCTGGATTTCCCGATGACCAAATACATATTCGTGACGGGTGGTGTCGTTTCTTCTCTTGGAAAAGGGATTTCCGCAGCCTCGCTGGCCGCGCTTCTTGAAGCGCGAGGCCTACGGGTGACCATGATCAAGATGGATCCCTATATTAATGTTGATCCAGGGACGATGAGTCCTTATCAACATGGTGAGGTTTTTGTTACCGACGATGGGGCCGAGACGGACCTTGATCTTGGCTACTACGAACGTTTTCTGCGCCGTGCCCGCATGAGTCGCAAGAATAATTTTACCAGTGGCCGAATTTATTCCGATGTGATCCAGAGGGAGCGCCGGGGTGACTATCTGGGTGCTACGGTTCAGGTCATCCCTCATATTACCGATGCCATCAAGCAACGTATTGTTGATGCAGCTATGGATTATGACGTAGCCGTTGTTGAAATTGGTGGAACGGTTGGAGATATCGAATCGCTGCCCTTCATGGAAGCGGTGCGTCAGTTGCGTGTTGAGCTTGGCAGCAGTGGCTCACTGCTGGTACACCTGACCTTGGTACCCTATATCGCATCGGCGGGTGAAACAAAGACCAAACCCACACAACATTCGGTCAAAGAATTGCGTTCCATTGGCCTGCAACCAGACATCCTCATTTGTCGTTCCGATCACGAAATTTCTCCGGATTCCCGGCGAAAAATTGCCCTGTTTACCAACGTTGAAGAGCGCGGTGTTATTCTTGCCCCTGATGTTCCATCCATTTATATGATTCCCGAGCTTTTTCATGAACAAGGACTCGACGAACTGGTTTTGGAGCGCATGCAGTGGAATTGCCCGCCTGCAGACCTTTCCGATTGGCAACAGGTTGTCCAGGCGCAGTTGCACCCGGTACATCAGATTACGGTGGCCATGGTTGGAAAATACATTGATCTCATCGATGCTTACAAATCCCTCAATGAGGCACTGGAACATGCGGGTATCCAGACGCACTGCAAGGTCAAAATCCGTTATGTCGATGCCGAGGCCATAGAAGAGCAAGGAACTGCTGTGCTGGAAGATGTGGACGCCATACTGGTTCCTGGTGGTTTTGGTGATCGCGGTACTGAGGGCAAGATTGCAGCCATCCGCTACGCACGTGAGCAACGCATTCCCTATCTGGGTATTTGTCTCGGGATGCAACTGGCTGTTATCGAATTTGCCCGCCACGTGGCTGGTCTGGCCGAAGCCCACTCGACCGAGTTCTCGCGGACAACCCCACATCCGGTGATTGGACTGATTACCGAGTGGCTGGATGCTTCCGGTCAGCGGGAACTGCGCCAGGCAGGAGGAGATCTGGGAGGAACCATGCGCCTAGGTGCCCAGCCAAGCCGCCTGATCGAAGGAACATTGGCGCGGAGGACCTACAATGCACCAGTTATCGAAGAGCGGCATCGGCATCGATACGAGGTCAACAATGGCTATATTGCCCAGCTTGAGCAGGCCGGATTGGTCATCAGTGGCCGAAGCAGCGACCAGAACCTGGTGGAGATGATTGAGCTTTCCGACCACCCCTGGTTTGTGGCCTGTCAGTTTCATCCTGAGTTCACCAGTTCACCTCGAACAGGACATCCATTGTTTCGTGGGTTTGTCGAGGCGGCATTGCAACAGCATCAGGAGGGATGATGCAGGTTATTGAAGTAGGTGGAGTGACGATTGGCAACGATTGTCCCATGGTGCTTTTTGCTGGCATGAATGTGCTTGAGTCACGTGAATTGGCTTATGAAGTTTGTGGGCGCTGGGTTGAAGAAACTCGTCGTCTGGGCATCCCTCTGGTATTCAAAGCATCCTTTGACAAGGCCAATCGATCCTCGATGCATTCCTACCGTGGTCCTGGTCTTGATCAGGGGCTGTGCATCATGGCTGATTTGAAAAAGGACTTTGCTGTTCCAGTACTCACGGATGTCCATGAGCCTTGGCAAGCAATTCCTGTGGCACACGTCTGCGATATTATTCAGCTACCTGCATTTCTAAGTCGACAGACCGATCTGGTGGTTGCCATGGCCAGGACGGGGGCTGTGATCAACATCAAGAAAGCCCAGTTTCTGGCCCCTCTAGAGATGCGTCATATTCTGGAAAAATGTCGTGAAGCGGGCAATGACCGTCTGATTCTTTGTGAGCGCGGTACATCTTTTGGCTACAATAATCTGGTTGTCGACATGCTCGGTTTTGGCTTGCTCAAATCCATGCAGGTGCCGGTTTTTTTTGATGTGACTCATAGTTTGCAGATGCCAGGGGCCTTGGCCAGCTCGGCGGGTGGACGGCGAGCCCAGATTGTCGATTTAGCCAGAGCTGGTCTGGCTGTTGGATTGGCTGGGCTGTTTCTTGAGGCTCATCCGGATCCGGATCAGGCTAAATGTGATGGCCCCTGTGCCTTGCGTCTTGAGCAGCTGGGTCCTTTTCTTGAACAGATGAAGGCTCTTGATGATTTGGTCAAAGGCTTTGCAGTACTCAATACTCAATAAAGCTTGATGGAATTTCTGGCGTTATGACGGCCGGGCAGGGACGCATCGGCTCAAGATAGCACGAACTAATGAGGAGGATACGGGAATCAGGCTGCACAGGAGTCGCAGGAGCTATCCCTCCCCACCATAGGGGTCCCGTAAACAGGTCTATGCATCGTATCGTTGATATTCGGGCAAGGGAAATTCTGGATTCGCGTGGCAATCCTACCGTAGAAGCTGATGTTGTCCTTGAGCAGGGTATCGTAGGACGGGCCTGTGCGCCCTCCGGCGCATCCACGGGCACTCGAGAAGCACTGGAACTGCGGGACGGGGACAAGTCCCGTTATTTGGGTAAAGGTGTGCGTCAGGCTGTTGCCCATATTCACAGCGAGATTCGTGAACGATTGCTGGGCCAGAATGTGTTGGCTCAGGCAGAAATTGATCGGATGATGATTGACCTTGATGGCACGGAAAGCAAGACTCGCCTCGGGGCGAACTCTATGTTGGCCGTATCGTTGGCTGTGGCTCGTGCAGCGGCCTTGGCGAGTAGTCAGCCTCTTTACGCGTACATGGCAGGGCTGCGTCAGCAGACCACGTACAGCATGCCGGTTCCGATGATGAATATTCTCAACGGTGGGGCTCATGCTGATAACACGGTTGATATCCAGGAGTTCATGATTGAACCGGTAGGTTTTGACAGTTTTGCCGAGGCTCTGCGTTGTGGTGCAGAAATTTTTCATGCCCTTAAGTCCGTGCTCAAGGCGCGAGGGCTGAATACAGCGGTTGGTGATGAGGGCGGTTTTGCTCCCAATTTGCGCAGTAATGAAGAAGCTCTGACGATCATCATGGAGGCTATTGGCAAAGCCGGATATCAGGCCGGTGGCAACGTCATGCTGGCACTTGATTGTGCTGCATCAGAGTTCTACAAAAACGGCGCCTATGTTCTTGAAGGGGAAGGGCGTTCCTTTGATTCCGCTGGTTTTGTTGATTATCTGGAAGGTTTGACGCGTCAATATCCGATTATTTCGATTGAAGATGGTTTGGATGAATCGGATTGGGCGGGCTGGAAGTTATTGACGGATCGTATCGGTGGGCGGATACAGATTGTTGGCGATGATCTGTTTGTGACCAATCCGGCTATTTTGCAAAAAGGTATTGATCAGGGTGTGGCGAACGCGATTCTTGTCAAACTGAACCAGATTGGTACGTTGACTGAGACCCTTGATGCCATTTATTTGGCCAAGAAAAATGGCTATGCCACGGTCATTTCCCATCGCTCTGGAGAAACGGAAGATAGTACGATTGCCGATCTTGCCGTGGCGACTGCGGCGGGGCAGATCAAGACGGGCTCGCTATGTCGTTCGGATCGTGTCTCCAAATATAATCAGTTGCTTCGTATTGAGGGAGAGCTGGATCGTCGTGCACCCTATCGGGGACGCCAGGAATTTCGTGGTCTCGTATAAGAATGACCTGGACGCGTTGGTTGTTGTTGCTGGCTCTGACCCTTTTTATTCTGGTTCAACTCCATCTGTGGGTTGGGCATGGTGGAATCAGGGATATCCAGCACATCAAGGCACTGGTTGCGCGTCAGCAGGCCCAGAATCAGGTACTGCAAGCGCGTAACCGGGTGTTGAGGGCTGAGGTTCAGGACCTGAAAACCGGAACGGCGGCTCTTGAAGAGCATGCCCGGTTGGATTTAGGTATGATTCGTTCCAATGAAACCTTCTATATGATTCCGGGTCAACTTTCAACATCGGCACCAACGCTGCCCGCATCGGCACACTGAGGGATGTTGCATGCAATTTTGGTGGGTCGTTCCCGCAGCAGGGGCTGGTCAGCGGATGGGTGCAGCACTTCCCAAACAATATCTTTCCTTAGCAGGGCGTTCTGTATTTTACTGGACGCTTAAGCAACTGTCCGAGATGCATGGATTTGCCGGAACGGTGGTTGCAATAGCTCCGGATGACCAGCGGGCACGACAGAATGTGCCGGAAGGAATGCATGTCTATTGGGCAGAAGGTGGGGTAGAACGCTCCGATAGTGTGGCCAGAGCCCTGGAGGTTGTTGCTGAACTGGCTGCGCCAGATGATTGGGTTCTGGTACACGATGTGGCGCGTCCATGTATTGATTCTCAGGATGTTGAGCGATTGATCGAGGTGGCTGTACAGCGTTCCGGTGGCGCTGGGGCACTGCTTGCTGCCCCGATAGCGGATACTATTAAGCGTGCGCAGGAAGGAGCTGTTGCGGCGACCGTGGATCGTTCCGAACTCTGGTCGGCCCTAACACCTCAGATGTTTCGCCTGAACCGCCTGCGCGAAGCATTACGTGTGGCACGGCAAAGAGGAGTGATGATTCGTGATGAGTCCTCTGCTGTTGAGCTTCTGGGGGACTGTCCTTTGTTGGTGCGCGGGCGAAGGGATAACCTTAAAATCACTTGGCCGGAAGATATGGTCATGGTCGAGGCAATTTTGTCCCAACGTGGAGTTATTCAATGAAGGATTTAGCATTTCGGGTGGGTCAAGGTATTGATGTACATCGATACGGCCCGGGTGATCATGTCGTATTATGCGGTGTAAACATTCCTTATGAACAGGGCATCGTGGCTCATTCGGACGGAGATGTTGCCCTTCATGCCTTAGCCGATGCCTTGCTTGGGGCATTGGCGCTCGGCGACATTGGTCAGCATTTCCCAGATCACGATGAACGCTGGCGCGGAGCTGATAGTCGTATGCTTTTGCGTCATGTCATGTCGATGGTGTCCGAACGGGGTTGGCAGGTTGGTAATGCTGACCTGACCATTCTCGCAGAACGCCCTAAAATTGCACCCTGGATTGATTCCATGAAACAAAACCTTGCCGAGGATCTGCGGGTTGCAACTGATGTGACCAGCGTCAAAGCAACGACCACCGAACGTCTCGGATTTGTAGGACGTGGTGAGGGAATCGCGGTGTGGGCCTCGGTGCTGCTCTATCGACAAGAGACAAAACCGAACTAAATCTAAAAGATCCCTTGTATGTGCAGGATTAAGCCCTTACTATATCCGATAAGGGGGTGACCTGGCTTTGACGGCGGTAATGAAGCTGGAGGTGCATGCCGAGACGGTGACGGTCTCGTACCTAAAAGTCACAAAATAGTAGTCGCAAACGACGAAACCTACGCACTGGCTGCCTAATCCCGGCCTACGACTGAACTTGCCTGCCTATGGGCGGGGGATGTCGGCGCAAAAAACATAGGATCGCCTGATGTTCTGCCT
This sequence comes from Pseudomonadota bacterium, assembly GCA_021848605.1. Lineage (GTDB taxonomy): Bacteria > Pseudomonadota > Gammaproteobacteria > Pseudomonadales > Moraxellaceae > JAJXWR01. Next base: position 30,087 of record JAJZUM010000007.1, read on the forward strand.
CGAGACTGATGGCTAAAACCCCAGAGGATCGCATACGGCTCCCTGCCCGTTGGGCCGCCGGATGTTAAATCAATAAATTGGGCTAAGCATGTAGATCCAAAAGTGGAGTGCTGACGGACGCGGGTTCAATTCCCGCCACCTCCACCAATCAATGATTCAAGTAAGTCCAATGAAGTCCAAAAAACCCAAGAAAATCAACGTTCTTGGGTTTTTTGTTATCCTGGTAAGTCCTATCAGTTCCTTAGAGCTCCATTGACGACCCGTACAGCGTGACGGTACTTTAGACGGTATATTTAGGATTCGTACCGTTAGATACCGTCACCCACTGTTTTGTCCGTCACCTCAAGGGGGATTCTGATGCCACTGACTGATATTCAATGCAAATCAGCCTCAACGAAAGAACAAGGTAAGCCCCAGAAGTTTCAAGATGAGAAGGGGATGTACCTGCTGGTGACCACCAGTGGCAAGTACTGGCGCTTTGATTATCGATTCGTCGACAAGCGAAAGACCCTTGCGCTTGGTATCTATCCTGAGGTTAAGCTGAAGGAAGCACGACAAAAACGGGATGAAGCACGGCAGTTACTGGAGCGAGGTATTGATCCAGGCCAACATCGCAAGATTCAGAAGTTGGCTCGTGGGGTGATCCATGAGTCCTCATTTGAGGCATTGGGCCGTGAATGGTTTAGTCGACAACAGTCCATCTGGTCAGATAGCCATGCTGATCGTATTTTGCGTCGACTTGAACGGGATGTTTTCCCGTGGCTGGGAGCGCGGCCCATCATGGAGATTGAGCCACCTGAACTGCTGCTGGTTTTGCGCCGGATTGAAGGTCGGGGAGCGATAGAGACCGCGCATCGGGCCAAGCAGGATTGTGGGCAGATATTCCGGTATGCGATTGCTATCGGAAAGGCAACACGTAATCCCGCAGCGGACTTGACGGGTGCACTCACTCCTGTCGCGAAGTCTTCATTTGCGACGATTACGGAGCCTAAGAAAATTGGTGAACTGCTTCGAGCCATGGATGGGTATGAGGGAACCATGATTAGCCGTTGTGCGCTGAAGTTGACCCCCTTGGTTTTTGTACGGCCCGGGGAATTGAGGAAAGCGGAATGGTCCGAGTTTGATCTGGAGGGAGCGCGCTGGGTGATTCCTGCTGAACGGATGAAAATGCGTGAAAGGCATGTGGTGCCTCTGTCGCGTCAGGCGCTGGCTGTTTTACGGGAGATTCAGTCCTTGACCGGACACCTTCGTTATGTTTTTCCTGGAACCAATCAATCTAAAAGGCCTATGTCTGAAAATACCGTCAATGCGGCCTTAAAGCGTTTGGGATACATGGGTGATGAGATGACTGTCCATGGATTTCGGCACATGGCGTCCACCTTGTTGAATGAGTTTGGTTTTAGTGCAGATGCCATTGAGCGGCAACTGGCTCATGGGGATCGAAACAAAATCAGAGCAACGTATAATTACGCGGAATACATGCCTGAACGCATCAGGATGATGCAAGCCTGGGCAGACTATCTGGATAGTTTGCGTCAAGGAGCTGAAGTTATACCCATTCACAAATATGGATGAAGTACCATCACATCATTGTTCAGGGTATAACGAGGCGATGTACCCTAAGACTTCATTACGATGCCAGACGCTGGTTCGGCCAATTTTGCGAGGAGCCGGAAATTCGCCATGCTCGATCCGGGTATAAAGGTTTGAACGCGAGATAGGCACCATAGCGAGAACATCCGGTAGCCGCAGCAAAATCTTTTCGTGTTTCTTGTCTTGATCGTTCATGTTTATTCTCCGTACGAAAAAAGGGGACAAAATATTTTAGATGATTATTTTTAAATTGAAGGAGGATTTGTTTGAAATCAATGAGATGATGTGATCAGAACGCATACACTGGGCAAAAAGATGTTCTCTGTTCTGGTTTTTTGATGCATCCATCGCCGCGCCCACCGCTGTGCGGTGGGGTGAAAGGAACTGCAAAAGCTTGCTGTGTTCGAGATTCTGCCAGTATGGGGCGGGTTAGGTGTGTGTGCTCTTGCTGTGTGGTGTGTTCACGTGGTTGTGGTGTTTGTTGGTTTGGGGGTGTGTTCAGAGTGGGTTGCGTGATGTGATGTGTGGGCGGCTGACTAGGGTTGAGTGCATCCGTTTCTTAGGGGGGGTGCTGGCCCTGCACTGTAGAGTGTGTTCTGAGGTTTTTTTGCTTAATCCTTGGCTGACTCAGGAATTGCTGTTTTGTGGTGTCGTATCACGGATCTTGCTGATTCTTAGAGGGTGCAGGATTTGGCTGTTGCTGGATTGCCTGTGGTGACTTTCTTGCGTACGTTATTTTGTGGGCCTAACATGGGGTCGTGCGAAGTTTAGCAGCTTGGCTGGTTAGAAGCAAGCCATGTTTTCGCTTTGCTCAAACGGCTTGGCAAGGGCTACGCCCCTGCACCCCGACGGTGCCGTAACTGGCACCGCCTACCGCATTCACGCACAGGAGGTTTGTTCATGACGGCAGAAGCAGCAGTGCGCAAGGGCCGCGGTGGTCGCCCCAAGGGCGATCCCTCTGCCGTGCGCACCTCAACCATTGGCGTCCGGGTGTCGGTGGAGGAATATGCCATGCTCCGGGCCAAGGCCGAGCAGATGGGGCTGACTCCGGCGCAGTGGTTGCGGGAAGCAGCATTGTCCCGGCGGTTGCCATCGCCGCCGGTTCCAGCCATCAACCGTGAGCAGTATGCCGAGCTGGCGAGGTTGTCTGCCAACCTCAATCAGCTGGCACATGCGGCTAATGCCGGGCAGCCTGTCATGGTTGCTGATGCGCTGTTGCAGCGACTGGCCGGTGAAGTGGGGCGGCTTCGTCTGGCGCTGATTGGCGTGGTGGACAGGTCATGATTGCCAAGATGATCAAGGGACGTGGCTTTCGTGGGGCGCTGGAGTATGACCTCAAGAAAGAGAAGGGGCGTGTCCTTGATGGCAATATGGCTGGGCGAAACCCGCGTGAACTTGCTGCCGAGTTTGGCGAGATCCGCAAATTGCGTCCGAATTTAGGCAAGGCGGTGCTTCATGTTTCGTTGTCGGCGGCCATTGGCGAGAAGCTTACAGACGATCAATGGTGTGCGATTGGTAAGCGGTATTTGCGCGGGATGGGTTTTAAGGATAACCAGTTTCTGATTACCCGGCATACGGATACCGAGCATGAGCATATCCATATTCTGGCGAACCGGATTACCACGGCTGGGGAGGTGGTGAGTGACGGACAGGATTACCAGCGGCAGGAAACCATCATGCGTGAGATTGAGCTGGAGTATGGCCTGCAACGGGTGGTTCCGAGCCGTGAAAGTGAGCGTAGAGCACCGACTAAGGGTGAGATTGAGCAAGGGATCCGGACCGGTCGCCCCTCTACACGTCAGTGTCTACAGCAGCTGTGTGATGCGGCGGCACAGGACTGTCACTCATTTACAGACTATCTGGAACGGCTGGAGGCTGTTGGGGTTGAGGTTATACCGACCGTACAGAAGGGGGGAGCCAGGCTTTCTGGCATACAGTACCGTCTGGACGGGGTGATCATGAAGGGTAGTGATCTGGGCAAGATTTATGCGGCAGCGGGGATTCAGAAACGAGGAATTATTTATGAGCAAGACCGAGATTTTGCGGCAGTCAGCCGCAGCCTTGAACGCGAAGCGACTCGAGGAGCTGGCCGGCCAGATCGAGGCGATGAGGCAAGCCAAAAACCGGAGCGTGGAGGAATTGGCCACGATGCTGGAACCCCTGGCGCAGTCAATGGCAGCCCTGGCCGACGAAACGCGGAAGACGTTGATCGAGATCGACCGCATGAGCCGGGAGCAGGGCAAGACGTTCAAACAGCAGCTAGTGGACTCGGTGAAGAGCTACAAAGACGCGGCAGCAGCAGCGAGCAAGGCCGCCGAGAGTCTGAGCCGAGCAGGGAACCGGATGGACTGGATTCACTACAGTTTGGCCCTAGCGATTGGACTGGCGACAGCGGTGCTTGTGAGCGTATTCTTTCTTTGGCTGGCACCGACGCCGAGTGTTCAGAACACGCTGGATCCACAGGCAGTCGCCAATTTTCTAAAACCCGCCGTGATCGAAGCCTTGAGGCCATCCGGCGGCAGGTAGAAGCGCTGGGTTCATCGCATTTTGATATCGAAATTCGGGAAGTCAGGAGTGGTCAAGTCATAAGACGGTTATGGACTCGTCCTCAGTTGGAGCAGTCGACCAAGTGGCTCAAACGGATGAATGCCAGGGGCAATGATATTTTTATCCGCCCGGCGGGTGATCATGGTCTGGTACTGGTCAAAGATCTCAAGGCAGAGAATCTGCAGCGCATGAAGGCCGATGGTTTTGCTCCTGCCGCAATCCTTGAAGTTGGCCTAGGCACTTATCAGGCGTGGGTGAAACTATCCGATCAAGCTCTGTTCGCAGGCGTTCGGCAGCTTGCCGAGCAAGATTTGGCAAAGAAATACGGTGCACAGAAAAAAGGAGACAGTTGCGGTTATGGGCGGTTGGCGGGTTTTACGAATCAGAATGTGGAATATATAGATC
>JAJZUM010000154.1 GCA_021848605.1 Pseudomonadota bacterium
TTGCAGCAAGGCAATAAGTCCGCCCAATTCTTTGCGTAGCCGGTAGGTATAAAGTTCAATAGCCTCTCGGGCTCGCTGCTGTTCAGAAGCACGGAGGGTGCGCATATCAGCACTGATCCCTGACACCCCCAGGAGACCACTTTGCTTGTACAAGAGTGCTTCAAGATCAGCTCTTGACCACCCCTGCCGCATCAGATCAAGCAATACCCCAGGATCAATACTTCCAGAACGCGTTCCCATCATCAGGCCATCAAGTGCAGAATAACCCATGCTCGTAGCGATGCTCTGACCCTGATAAGCTGCACAAACACTGGAACCATTACCTAAGTGTGCCATCAAAACACGTCCCATGCTTCGCTGGCTGTGCTTCGTTAGCGTTTGCATGACATATCGATAAGAAAGTCCATGAAACCCATAACGACGAATACCCTGGTCACTGATTGTACGAGGCAGTGTCAAACGTGTTTCAACAGCAGGCATACTCTGATGGAACCCAGTATCAAAACATGCAATTTGAGGAATATCAGGAAAGTAAGCCGCAAACTTGCGAACGCCTTCAAGGTTATGAGGTTGATGCAGCGGTGCAAGCGTTGTTAAAGATTCCAATTGAGCCAGAACTTCAGGGCTAACACGAACTGATGCCGAATATTTAGAGCCGCCATGAACAATCCGATGCGCAACAGCCTGAAGACGTCGTCCACGCGCCTGAACTTCTTGATCAATCCGGGCAAGAGCACTGGAAAATGCGTTATCAGCTTCGCTGGAAAGATTGAGGTGAACAGCCTCTTGCCCTTGATCTTGCCAGCACATGACTGCTTTTCCACCCGGTTGAAGTCCTTGCACATCACCCGTCCATGTTGCAGAACCTACCTTATTATTTTCAATAGGATAAAGCGCAAACTTAATGCTTGAAGAACCGGCATTGATCGACAGGATGGCCATACTATCGCCTCGATGGGTAAAGAAGTTGAGCGGCAGCCAACAACTTGACCAGTAATGCAGAAGCCATGCGCACCTCAGGTCCATCGGATCGACTGGTCAAGGCGATTGGAACGCGAGCCCCCAAAACAACGCCAGATCCCGATGCCCCTGCGAGGTATTCAAGCTGTTTGCTCAGCATGTTGCCACTTTCCAGATCAGGAACCAGAAGAATATCGGCATCCCCAGCGACAGCAGATTTAATGTGTTTAACTTCAACAGCATGCGGAGAGATCGCATTGTCAAACGCCAAGGGGCCATCAAGCAATGCATGGCTAATTTGACCTCGGTCAGCCATTTTGCAAAGGGCTGCAGCTTCGAGGGTCGAAGGAATGGCGGGATTGACGGTCTCTACCGCTGACAATATGGCAACCTTGGGTTGAAACACACCAAGAACTTGTGCAAAATCAATAGCATTTTGCACAATATCAACCTTGGTCATCAAGTCTGGGTGAATATTGATCGCGGCATCGGTAATTAATAACGGTTTGGGATACATGGGAATATCAAACCGGAATACATGCGAAAGCCGTCGTCCGGTTCTCAATGCAGGTTGTGACAAAATGGCATGCATGAGTTCGTCGGTATGCAGACTGCCCTTCATCAGAGCCTGAACCTTGCCTGCGGCTGCTAACTGTACTGATTGATCCGCAGAAGCATGACTGTGTTCTGTATCAACCAGTTCAATGCCGTTTAGACTAAGACCTGCCTGCTCTGCCGCTGCTTGCATACGCGCGATGGGACCGACCAATACTGGAACAATCAACCCTTTATCAGCTGCCTCAAGTGCACCCTGAATGGACTCCCGGTCGCATGGATGAACCACAGCAGTTCGCACAGCGGGCAAATGGGCACCTTTCTTCAGCAACTCATTTAATCGTGCTGCCGGGTCTGACAAGGTTATGGTAGGTGCCGCCGTTGCCTTGATCTCGATTTTTTCTGCCGGCGCCATAACCGTCGCTTCACCGGAGAGAACTACCTCGCCTTTCTGATTGAACACCTGGCAATCCATGACCACCTGACGGTTCTTTTCTTTCTTTTCTTTAGCAGTAACCTGAACGGTTACGGTATCACCAATACGTACCGGTTTACTAAAAGTGAGCGACTGACCCAGATAGATCGTTCCCGGACCGGGAAAACGTGTTCCAAGGACAGCTGAGATCAGTGCCCCGCCCCACATACCGTGGGCAATCACCGTTTTGAAACGAGTGCCTTGGGCATAGACTGGATCAAGGTGGGCAGGATTATTATCACCCGATACCGCCGCAAATGCTTCAATATCAGCTTGGGTCAGGGTACGCATCAAGGAAGCGGACTCTCCAACCTGTATTTCATCATAGGTGCGGTTCACCATCATGCCCTGATACTCTTCGTGTGCCCCATTCATAGAACGTACTCCGCTCTTCAGGTTTTCTGACCTAATAATGCCTCAATGGCATTGACCCGTACATAGCGACCCGGTGCCGGTTCAAGGGCTGATTGAATGGTTCGAGCAGGAACTTTGCTACCGCCGTGCGGCTCAAGCCAGCGAGACCAAGCGGACCACCAGCTCTCTTTGCTGAACTCGGCCTGACTAAACCATTCCTGGGCACTGACCGGAAATGATGAGTGCCTAAAATGTCCGTAACGTCCCCCAGGAGGATTCAAAATACCTGCAACATGTCCCGATTCACCAAGTACAAATTCGACCGGTCCTTTGTAAAGCTGTGTCGCGGCATAACAGCCTGGCCATTTGGCAATATGATCCTGGCGGGTTGCCACAATAAAGGCAGGGGTGGTGACCTTGGAAACGTCAACCGGACGATCCAGAATCGTGAGGCTTGACGGCTCTTTCAATCGATTATTGATGTACAGTTGCCTCAGGAAAAACTTGTGAACTGCAGCAGGGACATTGGTACTGTCGGTATTCCAGTACAGCATGTCAAACGGAATTGGCCGTTCCCCCTTGAGATAGTTCTGGATAAAATAATTCCAATACAGATCATTTTCCCGCAACATACTAAAGGTAACCGCAAGCATCCGGCCATCCAGAACACCCTGGCGATCCAGTTCCTGCTCCAGGGCATGAACCAGGACTTCATCGATAAAGACACCGACATCACCAGCATCATGGTAATCAAACAAAGTTGCAAGATGCGTTGCTGAATGAATGGGCAATGCCTCTCCTACGCCCGCAAATGCACCAAGTGTCAAGGCGAGCAGAATACCGCCGGCACAATAACCCACCACGTTAGCCTCTGGTTCACCTGTGATGCGTTTTATTTCTGAAAGCGCCTGCAACAAGGCATTTTTCATAAAGAAATCAATACCCCAATCACGACTTTGCCGACCAGGATTGACCCAGGAAACAATAAAAACAGTATGCCCCTGATCGCGAGCATAGCGTACAAACGAATTGTCATGTCGCAGATCAAGCACATAATATTTGTTGATCCAGGGTGGAACGACCAGCAAAGGACGTTGATAGACACTTTCTGTTGACGGCGCGTACTGAATCAATTCGAAGAGTTCATGACGATATACAACACTTCCAGGTGTTGTAGCAATATTCTCACCAAGACGAAAGGCAGAGCGGTCGGTCATCCGGATATTAAGACTGTCGGCACTGTTTTCCAGATCCTCAGCCAGTTGTTGCAGCCCATGAACGAGATTGGTACCACCCGTTTCCAGGGTCAATTTCAGAACTTCCGGATTGGTCACTGGAAAATTGCCTGGGGACATGGCACTCAGCCATTGTCGGGTAAAAAATCGAATTCGTTGTTGCGTCTTGTCATCAAGTCCCGGAATATCTTCCACGGCCGCAGACAAGGTACGATGCAGCAGCAAGTAGGATTGACGCAGATAATCGAACCAGGGATGGGAATCCCATTCAGGAGACTCAAAACGGCGATCCCCTTTCTCGGCAACCACAACGGGCTCAGCATGTGCTCCTCCCATCCGCATCAGGGTATTCTGGAAGATAGCCATTTGCTGTTTCCAGAAATCCAGTTGCTGGTTGAGAAGCTTGCTCGGGTCTTCCTGCAGTAGTCGTTCACCGGCCTGTTGATACATTTTGCCCAAATCATTGAACAAGGCCCATTGCAAGGGTGCATCATCACCCTGCGCTGGCGCTTTACGTAACCATGTCCCCATAAAATGAGACCATGCTTGAAAAAGATCTTTGGATTCTTGGAAATCTGACATGTGCAGGACCCTGTTCAAGAAAATGGAACATGCAAAACAACCCGGATCCGGACCATAAACCCGGGTTTATTTTCGTCAAGCTTTTGTGGTTTTAGCAGCTGTCTTGTCAGCAGTCTTGGCTTCAGCCTGAGCTTCAGCGCCCTGGAATACACTACTGGTTGCCTTGACCAGATCATTACGCAGTTGCGCACCCAACTCAGTTAGACGCTCTGCATCCTTAAGCAGCTGCTGGTTCAGTTCTCCCAACAGTTTGGTCTGGGAGGAATGAAATGAGGACAGGCTTTCAGCATCCTTAATTTCCGCCAGAGCATGCAGTTGTTTGATGCCAAGATCAGCATAACTGCGTGCTGTATTTAGCGAAAACTCCGTAACCTTCTCCAGATTGCTGACCATGGCCTGAGCCATGTGTTGTACCGGATCCTGAAAACGGCGTACTTGCTCTTTGATAGAATCAGTAAAAATGTTGTTCATCATGATGGCTCCCCTTAATGTCCCCATAAACGATTCGTGAATGTACTTGGTGGCTTCGTCTGTGATTGTGTCCAAGACAATTTTAATCTTAAGGTGTAACCATGAACAAAAAAAGACATACAATGGAGGTAGTTGCAAAACTCGATTTACGAGCATATTTTCTACCGTCAGGCAGAAAAAAAGAAAGATACAACAACCTGTTTATTGTACAATAAACAAACAAAAACAGCAAGATAGTACGTTATCTATGAATCATATCCTACGCGATCAAGTGATGCAACGTTGGTATGTCGTTCAGCAGGAACTGATTCCTGATGTATTGGAAGAGACAGGGTGTCTCACTCCGAAGCTGGAGCAACTGATCCATATTCTGGAATGGGTTCGCATTGAAGAATATACGTCTTCATGGGATCGAGTGGGTCGGCCACCGCATGAGCGTGCATGGCTGGCGAATGCATTCGTGGCTAAAGCAGTTCTGGGCATCACGACCACAGTTGGCTTGATCGAGCGACTTGCTATTGATCGTACCCTGCGACGTATCTGTGGATTTTCCCGTTATCGCAAGCTTCCCTCTGAAGCGACTTTTTCCCGTGCATTCGATGAATTTGCCCAAAGCCAGTTAGCTGAACGTGTTCATGAACAATTAGTTAAGAGCTATCTGGGCGATCAAGTGATTGGTCATATCAGCCGTGATGGTACAGCTATTGAGGCGCGGGAGCGCCCGACCACTCCTATGGAGCCAGAGGCACCGGTGGAAACAGGAGTAAAGCGCAAACGTGGACGTCCTCGCAAGGGTGAAAAGCGCCCTGCGGCTGAGGAATCTCCCATTCAGCGTCAGAGACATCAGACCTTGGTCGAAATGAATGCCGAAATTCCCAGACAGTGTGATCTGGGCAGCAAATGCAATGCCCAAGGGTATAAGATGTCCTGGAATGGCTACAAACTACATATCGATACCGCGGATTGTGGTGTTCCCATTTCCGCCCTGTTGTCGAGCGCATCCTTGCACGACAGTCGTGCCGCTATTCCTTTGTCGTTGATGAGCGCCCAACGTGTTACGTATCTCTATGATGTTATGGACGCGGCCTATTGCAGTCATGAATTGCGCGATCATTGCAGAAACCAGGGCCATGTACCGCTCATTGACCATAATCCGCGCCGTGGTGAAAAAATCGAGTTCGATCCAGCGGAAGCTGTTCGTTACAACGAACGAACGGTGGCCGAGCGTAACCGGTCAGAATAGGGCGTCATTCAACCCTGTCTGACGAATCGGATATGATGTGTTCAGACTTATGAGCGCAGTCAGTAGGCAAGATCACGATGGAAGGGCTTCAAGCGAACGGGTATGTATGTGAATCAGGTGTCGACCAGACTTCGCATGGGTTTTTCTGCAAAGAGCGTTTTCCATACCCGAGGGGTCAGTTGCAGAATGTCTTTGTCGGGATGTGTCTGAATGCGCTGCAGGACATCAATCAGATAGACCGTTGGATTGACTTCATGGATGCGGCAACTGGCCAGCAGGATCTGGATCGTTGCCAGTCGCTCCGCGTCCAGTTCGGTCCAGCAAAGTCGAGTCAGCCTGGGGGAGTTTCACCCCCAGGCTGCTCACAGAACCGTACGTGACAGTCTCCCGTCATACGGCTCTTGGGCACTCATTCGATGCACGTAGTAAATACCAATGAGCGAATAGGCGCGGGTTCTCCTTCTTCACAAGATTGAGACGGTACTCTGCCTGCTTGGCATTGATCCGATACTTCATCTTCATCCACTTCAGGAGCCGCGATTGCATCGCACTCCATAGGCGATAGCTGAAGTTTCGATACCAGAACTTACCATAGTATTCAATCCAGCCTCTCACGACTGCATTGTGCCTGCGAGCAAGGTCTTGCAGCTCCATGCCGCTGGAACGATGTTTCCGCCATTCCTTAATCGTCTGCGTGATCCGTCGCATTGCTTTCATGGATGCCCCAGGCATACACTTCCGGAACAACTCCCCTTTAAAATTCTTGAGAGTCCTTACCTTG
>JAJZUM010000008.1 GCA_021848605.1 Pseudomonadota bacterium
GATTCCGGTTCGACACGGGAAGGGGTGTCCTTGGGTTGGGCGGATGAATTTTGTTCAGACATGGGGCATCCTCGGTTGAATGGCACAAGACACCGGCATTAATGGGGTGGTTTGTATGGGTTTTCAAGTCATCTTATCGGGAAAGATAGACAGGAATGTCCTTGGTGCCGATGCAATCTGCCGTATAATGCACCTATCTGGAAGGGATGGCGGGTCGAAGAAGTATGTTAAGTCTGCTGAGTGTAAAGCAACTGGCACTGGTCGATGCTCTGGATATTGAGTGGGGGCCAGGTTTTTCAGTGATTACCGGAGAGTCGGGCGCAGGAAAGTCTCTGATTCTGCAAGGTCTGGATCTTGCTCTTGGTGGCAAGGCCGATGCAGGGCGCATTCGACAGGGCGCTGAACGGGCTGAAGTGACAGCCTGCTTTGACGTTGCCCGATTGCCCGACGCCTTCGGCTGGCTGCAGGAGCGGGCGTTGGATGATGGCGTTGAATTAGTGCTGCGGCGAGTGGTTAGCCGGGATGGTCGCAGCCGGGCCTTCATCAATGGGACTCAGGTGAATGTGGCGGAGTTGCGTGATTTGGCTAGCCACTTGATGGAGATCTGTGGTCAGCATGAGCATCAATCCCTGTTGCGCCGCGATAGTCACCGCAATTTGCTTGATCGATTCGCGGGGCTTACCAGCCTTTCACAACAGACGGTTATGGCCTGGCGCGAATGGCAAACCAACCTCACGGCCATGTCCCGTTTGGAAGAACAGCGCCGTCAGCAGCAAGAGCGTCTTGAATGGGTTGAGCGTCAGTTGGCTGAATTGAATCAGCTTAGTCTTAAGCGGGGCGAGCTGGAGCAGATCGAGGCTGAGTTTGATGCCCTGGCCCATGTAGATTCGCACCGGGAACATTTGTCTGCAGTTGGAGAAATCCTGGATCAGGATGAAGGTGGTGTTTTGTCGGCTTTGCATCAGATTCGTCAGCACCTGGGCGTGCTTGGGGGGTCAGCCGCTTTGTGGTCCAATCTGGCGGAAACGGCGTTTAATGACCTTCATGAACTGGAGCGGGAAGTCCGGCATGCCCTGGATCATCTCGAAGCCGACCCGGAGCGCTTATCATGGCTTGATGACCGTCTGGCGGTCATTCATCGGGTAGCCCGAAAAATGCAGTGTGAAGCTTTGGCATTGCCTGATTTGCATGAACAGCTGGAAGCAGAATATCTGCGGTTGCAGGAAGACCAGAATGAACAAACGCTAAAGATCAAGGTTGATGCAGCGGCAGCTGAGTTCAATCGTTATGCTCAGGAACTGGCTTCGGCGCGCCGTGACGCTGCCGTTCGTTTTTCCGAACAGGTCATGCAGCACTTTCCTTTGCTAGGGCTGGAGCATGCAGCCATAGAGTTTCGGTTCACTCCGCTTGACGTTGCAGACAGTCGAGGTCTGGATGAGATTGAATTATTCTTCTCGGCCAATCCTGGTGTCCCGGCGCGTCCGCTGGCACGTGTTGCCTCCGGTGGTGAATTGTCCCGAATCAGTCTGGCGTTGCAGGTCGTCTATGCGCAGCATGTCGATGTACCTACCATGGTTTTTGACGAAGTGGATGTCGGTGTCAGTGGGTCGGTGGCTGAGTCTGTTGGTCGATTGTTGCGTCAGTTGGGTCAGCGTGCCCAAATCCTTTGTATCACCCACCAGCCGCAAGTGGCTGCCCAAGGCCATCAACACTGGCTGGTCGAAAAGCATATGGATGATGGACATGTTTGCAGCCGCATGATGTTGTTGGATACCGAACAGCGTATTGATGAATTGGCGCGAATCTCTGGAGGGCAAGCCATCAGTAGGGCAACACTGGAACATGCCCGGGCTTTGCTTGAGGGGGATGCAGCGCTATGAATCAGGGGTGGATTCAGGGATGAGCAAGGTTAATTGGCGCTGGCAGTTACTGACACCCATATTTGCTTTGTTGCTGGTATTGGCGGACCAGAGTGATGGCCTGTTCAATCGACTAGAGTTCCGGGTTCAGGATGACCTGCTTTATGCCGCAGCCAGCAGACGCCCGGCGCCTGATCAGATTATCCAGGTGCGTGTCGATGCACGGGATCTCGATGCGATGCGGCCAGTTGCTGGAGATTATCCCTGGCCACGCAGTGTCTTTGCTGAAGTCTTGGAAGGTGTTGAGGCGGCTGGTGCCCGGGCAGTCGTCTTTGATATGTTTTTCAACGAAGCTGACACTTTTCGGGCCGACAGTGATGCTCTGTTTCGAGACTCAGTGGCGCGGCATGACAACGTTTATGTGCCTGTGCTTTTGCTTCACGAAGGGCATGGGGCCTCCCTTTATCGTTTACAGCATCTTGCCCCCGGCTTGCATATCCAAGGTGAGTTGCCTGATGCTTATGCGCCCTTTTTGTTACCTCTGGTACTTAAACCAACCAGTTGGCGAGGTGGACTGGTCAATATCCTGCGCGATCGTGATGGTGTTGGTCGTCGGTATCTGTTGAACGACCAGTTGGGGCACTGGCAATTTCCTTCCATGGTCCTGCGTGTAGCCCAGGATCTGGGTTGGTCTTTTCCTGCGCGAACAACTATGGTGATGGACTGGTATAAGCCTGACTGGCCACAGCTGTCGTTTGCCGATGTGTATCATACGGTGGATCAGCACCAGCCTTTGCCAAACATGCAAGGCAAGATCGTCGTTTTTGGCATTACCGCACCGGGACTTGAAAACGCTCATCCGACTCCGATGCTTCAGGCTGATCCCTCGCTGAATATCCTGAGCACGGCACTGGCGAACCTCCTCAAAGATGATTGGCTGCATGTTTGGCCGGCACGTCCCTGGATTGCGGTATTGATGGTGCTTGCCCTGCTGACAGCGATCGGTTTGGGTTTGTCTTCAACAAAGATTTTTTTGGGGATGATGGCCTGTTCGTGCCTTATGGGTTTCAGTGCTTATCTTTTGCTGTTGCACGCCCATGTTCTTGTCGTCGGCTTATCAGGTCTGGGGATTGCCTGGAGCATTTTCTTTGTGCATTTGCTGATGAGCAATCTACAACACCGGAATCTGCATCGTCAGTTTGAAATTCGCTTGCAACGCTTTATGGATCCGCATCGGGTTTCTGTTCTGGCGGCTCGTTCGGTTGATGATGTTTTGCGACCCCGGTATGCCCAGGTCTGTATCCTGGTTGCCATGCTGGAGTGGGAATGGTCTGAAAACGTGGCTGCTACCCGGGCGCTTGAGGTCTGTAATGGTGTACTCAGGCGTTTGACGGGTGTTGTATTCAGCCTTGGGGGAACGATTGTGTCGCTTGATGGCGCAGAGCTTTCAGCCGCTTGGAATGTTCCTGAGGAAAGTATGGATGTCGAGTGTCGAGCACTGGATGCGGCTCTGACCATGCATGAGGTTATGAAGGTGGTGCGGGAGGAATTTGGGATGTCATCGGCAAAGTTGCATGTGGCGGTCCATTCAGGAAGGGCGTTGGCAGGGATGGTGGGTACGGAATGGCGTCAGGATTATAGTCTTGGAGGACTGTTGTTGCAGCAGGTGAGGCGGATGGCTTTTCAGGCAGGTGGTGCTGTGGTTGTTTCAGAAACACTCCGTCAGGCTTGTCAGGTTGATTATGACTTTGTGCCTGTCGTCACTGCGGACACTGTCGGGCTATTCAAGGTTGAGATGCCGGTGCGAAGTCATGTTCGGGTCAAGCGGGGGGTGCAATCAACATGAAGTATGGATTAATGGCAGCCCTGGTCTGTATGGTGGCGACTGCAAGTGCCAGCTGTTTTGATGCAGGATTGACGATACGGCATTGGCCCGTCCATGAGGATGTTTGGAAGCTAAATGTTCCGGATCAAGGATACCTTATTCTGCAATTGCCAGATTCATCCCAGATTGACTGGCAAGAACAAGACAGCGATCAGACCAATCTGATACAAGCACTGCGCGATGAGCAGGCTAGTGCAGTTTTGCATCAGATGAACATCAGTGTTGATCCGGCACAGCTACGCATTTACCGCATTGTCAGGCCTGGTCGGTTACATCTTCATTTTATGCCTTATCGGGAAATGGATAAAACCGTGGCATTGGATGATCCTCGTCCTCTTGACCTTATGCTGGACATCACACCGATGCCCAAGGTTGATCAGGCCAAAAATGTTCAAGTCCCACCGATGATCGAACATAAAAAACACTGGTGGTCTTCAAAACCCAAGCCTGCTGCGGTGAAAGCCCAGGATGTCAAAAAATCGTGTGACGGCAAAGACTGAAGTGGGCGATTTAGTCGTCCTTGCCGCGGTGCTCGCAGTGCTCCTTGGTACAGTGGGCATAAAGGTGTAATGCATGTCCATTGAGACGAAAGCCCATTTGTTCAGCAACGGCCTCCTGGCGGGCTTCAATAGTCGGGTCATTGAATTCAAATACTTTCCCACAGTCCTGGCAGACAATATGGTCGTGGTGATCCCCCTGACCAATTTCAAAGACGGATGAACCGGATTCAAAATGATGACGTTGGACAATGCCGGCTGTTTCGAATAAGGTCAAAACCCGATAAACAGTTGCCAGGCCAATATCTTCGCCCTGGTCGGAAAGCGCTTTATAAACATCTTCTGCGCTGAGGTGTTGGGCTGGCGATTTTTCCAGCAGTTCAAGGATTTTCAGCCGTTGCAGGGTGACTTTCAGGCCAGCCTTACGCAGGTCAACATGTGATTTGGGCATCCCGTTTTACTCTGGAATGATGACAAGGTGCAAGCATGCGTTAAACCTGTCTTTTTTACAAGAGCATACCGACTGCAACGAATTCTGAATGCGCGCCAGGGTACCTTCTTCGAAGTATTCCTCGACCCCAACCTGATTCCATACCATGAGCTTAAGGTCAAATAGATCATAAATGACCTATTGTAGGTTGTTTTGTGCTATAATTGGTCATATATGACCATCTTATAAATGCAATAAGGGTATTCCTATGTCGCTTGCATACCTGCTCTATTCACCCGCAGAACTCGCTCGTGACGTGGGCAATCATGCTAAGCAATTGCGCCTCTCAAAAAATCTGTCGCGCAAAACGCTTGCTGAATTATCCGGTGTATCAGAATCTTCAATCAAACGCTTTGAAGGAACGGGAACTATTACGTTAGAAGCAATGATTCTGCTCGCAACCGCGCTGGATGAATTGGATCCCATTTCTTTGCTGTTTAATCCAGTTCATCCTAAGTCACATGAAGCATTGAAAAATGCCAAGCGCAAGCGGGGTACAAAATGAGCACATTATCTGGCTATCGGACCTTTAAACCCACCCGTTTTTGCGCGAGGGGCTCCATCCAATTTTATGATTGGGTGGAGGGGGATAGCGCCCGGCGCGTAGCGGCGGTTAGTTTTCGGGTCTGGCCTGTTGCTGGATGTATTGCTTGATGATTTCAAGAGGTGCACCGCCGCAGGTCAGAATGCAGTAGCTGCGGCTCCAAAGAACCGGCTTCTTGTAGACGCTTGCCAGATGCTCCTTGAACTCATTGCGCAGTCGGCGGCTGGTCCCTGTTTTGAGGGCATTCACAAAATCGGCTAACGCCATCGTTGGCGGCAACTCCAACAAAAAGTGGATATGGTCGGCTTCCCCGTTGAACTCGAGGAGTCTTTCGCCCCAAGCCTCACAGCGCTCCTTGGCCTGCCCCTCGAACGACACCAGCATGGGCGCGGTTATACAACGCTTCAAATCATGTGCATGGGGGCCGAAATTGTACTGGGTAGCTCGGGATAACAAAATTATGGGTAAAGGGCAGTTCTAGGCGCGTGACTGCTGTTCCATTAAAGTTTTTGGGGCCGGTTCATGGTGCTGGGCGCGCCGCCGAGCCCGAGCCTGGCGGACGCGTTCCTTTCGGCTGGTTTTGGGATCGAGCAACAAAGGACCAAGCAGTTCCAGACGATCACCCGGTTGTAACAGGTCTTCGCTGGAAACACGGATTCCAAAGCGTGCGACCGCAACGTAAGCCACAGGTTCATCAAGTTGAGCAAGGATATCCTGAACAGAGATTTCAGGTTGCCAGTTAAACTGCCAGCGTCGGCATTGATTGGCAAAGCAGTGGATTACCAGGATAGGGCGCATACTCAGAACAAACTCCCGATGCCAAAGCCGATCAAGGCAAGTGGAAGCAGAATACGGATACTGATACGCAAGAGGTTGTAAAACAGTTCGTTAGAAAGTTGCAGGCTTTTACGCAGGTGGCTGATTTTCATGGTCCACCCGGCAAAAATGCTGAGGACGAGCACCAAGGCAAGGATCAATCCCGTACGCAAAGTGAGTACAACGGGAATTAACAGTGCGATGGCCATAAAAATGGCCAGAATATGGACAGCCAGTCGAGCCAAGCGTAGCGAAAGTCCTTGCTCAGCCAGGCTGATATATAGTGGCTCGGCAAGACCAACAAGGGCAAGTATGCCTCCGACAAACAAAATGCCGTGAAACAGCGCGCTAGGAAACATGCCAAGGTAATTCAATTCAAGCCCAATGCTGTTCAGGCTGTCGATCGATATGGGGTGAAATATCGTGTCCGTCGCCATCGATGTGACAGGAATCATCAGTGCAACGGAACACAGGCTGATCAGCAATGGTGTCAGGGTGATTCGTGCAATCGGAACGGATGTCGTCATGCGATGACCTATGGAAAACCAAAGACCATACCCGGTGGCTTGAAGCAATAGGGCGTCGCGTAAAGCGGCCCAGCCATAACCGCCATGCATGCTGGCCCAATGGGGTTGGTGTATACCTGAATCCACACCAAGGGTGACCAGGCCAAGCAGCAACAACAGTGTTGCTACAAGAATAAAGGGTCTTTGCTGTAGCCAGGCTTGATCATGGAGAAAATAGGCGCCAGTGCTACAGAGTAGTAAAGAGATGCCTAGCCAACCCTGTAGGGAAGCTGATTCAGGCCGACTATGGATGTTGGTAGCTGTCAAGGCATGCAGCAGGTGTTCCAGCCCCAAGGCAGCAGCTAGCAGAGCCATACCCATGGTGAGTGCCAAGGCAACAAGGCTGCCCCAGGACCAGGCTCGGTAGAATCGCGGTGCATCAGCTTCCCGAGTTAATTTGGACATGCCCTCGGGCAAGGCGCGTCCTGCCCGGCGCCCCATGGCTAATTCAGTTTGAAAGAGCGGCCAGACAAGCAGCAGACTAAAGAGGGTGAGTGGCAAAAGAAAGAAAAAGCCTCCATGGGCTGAGGCATCTAGTGCAATCAGCCAGCTTTGCCCGATGCCAAAGCTGCTTAAGAATAACCAGCCAGACAAAGCCAGCGGATCAGAGCAGGGCGAAGCGGATGTAGAATGAAGAGCCTGAGACATGGGTACCATCCTGTATGGACATCATGGGTTACTGGCCCTACTTTACTTGCTGTGATCATCTTCAACAA
The DNA here is from genome assembly GCA_021848605.1 of Pseudomonadota bacterium. Lineage (GTDB taxonomy): Bacteria > Pseudomonadota > Gammaproteobacteria > Pseudomonadales > Moraxellaceae > JAJXWR01. Next base: position 7,374 of record JAJZUM010000008.1, read on the forward strand.
GGTGCTGGAGTTCAGATCGTACTGGCTGTTTCGGATGCCTAAACGACTAGCGGTTGATGCAGCGATTGAAATCAGGATTCATTCTCATTATCATTGCCTTGTAGGCGCATGGTTCCTTCCGTGCTTGTCATTCAATTTGAGGATTTGCTCATGCATGCTGAACGTGAACTGACCTGGTTGGGTCTCCATGTGGGTGTTCCAGGCTTGATTCTGATGATGATGTTTATTGTGGGTGATCTGGCGTATCGTAACAAGGCTGGTAAGTTTGGAACCATGGTCCTTTTTGGTGCCTTGGGGCTTGGTGTCTTTGGTTTTGTCCTCAAGACGGTCATATCACACTACCTGGTATAGCGTTGCCTGTGTCCCAATTGCGTGAATCAGATCTTGCCCTGTTGATGGCGCGTCTAGAGCATCTTGAAGTTCAATCAACTTTTCAGGATGATCTCCTGGATGCGCTCAACAAAACAGTTTATCGGCAGCAGCAGGAAATTGATCGTTTGCGTTTGCTTATTGATCGTTTGCAAACGCAGCTTGAGACCATTGAAAAACCTGCCGCAACCACTCAGGAAATTCCGCCGCATTACTGAATTTTAGAGACAGTTAGGTCCTTGGGAACCTAAACGTTTTACCTACGCCTGAACAGAACCTTTAGTAGGGACGATCGGTAAGCGGATGCAGGATTGTCTGGTTACGTCCTTGGGATTTCGCCTGGTGCATGGCATGATCTGCTGCCGAAATGAGTTCTTCGAGCGTGACTGACTGTTCAGCTTTTACGGTACTGATGCCGATACACCCTGCAAGGTGAACAGGCTTGCGGTTGACTTTGCTGGTGTTTTGCAAAGCAGTCAGGATTTTCCCGGCGATGCTGAGTGCATCGGACTCGGGTTCCTCCAGCCCTTCAAGAACTACAATAAATTCATCACCATCCCAACGGGCGACGATGTCCGTTTGTCGTACCTGTTCAATCAGGGTACGGGCAACGTGTTGCAAAACCATATCACCAAATTCCTGGCCATGTTCAAGGTTCAGGTTGGCAAAGTGGTCGAGATCCAGATAAATCAGCGCCATGCCGCGGTCAGATCGGCTGCGACGGGCCAAGGCATGGCGTAGCAGGGTAGTCAGGGCGCGTTTATTGGGTAATGAGGTCAGTGGGTCATGGGTTGCCTCAAATGAAAGTTGGTCCTCAAGAGCTTTGTGCTCGCTGATGTCAAACACGAAGACATGAAATCCGTCCACGTGATCCTTGGTGTGGTGAGGGACATACTTGGTGGCAACATAACGATAACCGGACAAGGTCAAAATTTCATTTTCAAATTGGGCGGTGTGACCCTTAAGAGCTTTTTTGATGTGTGGCTCAGCGCGGGCATAGGCCAGTTCATCCAGAACCGTATTCAAATGATGGCCGATCAGTTGATCCTTATCCAGACCAAACCAGGTGGTGTAGGTTGTATTGCAGAATTGGTATCTTTGGTTCTGGTCAACAAAGGCAACAAGGGCAGGAATATGGTCACAGATGGCACTTAGTTCTTCTTTGCAAGCCCTGTGCAGGTGTTCGTCGGCAACAGGGCAAGTTGTCAGGGTGAGCAGTTGGGTGTCGGAACCGCAAGCATCAACATGAATCCTGATGCATTCTCTTTGTTGAGTCTTTGTGTCTGGTAAGTCATGTGCCATGTGCAGATCAATATGTCTCGGTGCTGCTTCATAGTTGATCATTGACCAGAATTGATCCCAAAGTGGTTGATCTTCCGCAATCAAACTTGCACGAATCGCATGTCCTTTAAACGCTAAGGCCGGGGGAAGTAACAACTGCGCTTTCAGGTTGATGCGTAACCAGCATCCATCCTTACTAGCCAGAGCCATGGCATGTGGAGCATTCAGGAACAAACTGTACCAAAAAGTATCGTGGTTTGGCGAGAAGGCATCGGAATGAAAGTCAGGGTGTTCAGTCACGTCCGGAGTCCTATACTGGCTAGGCGATGGTGGACAGGCAGTATGCGCCGTCTTGGATAGTTTACAGCATAGCATGCATGGAGAAGAGATGTTTACATGGCCAAGTCCAAGTGATCTTCTGGCAGGAATCCTGTTTGGTGCGATTGGTTTCGTTGCTTTTTCGCAAGGACGTCGGCAGGGCAAAAGCAATAAGGTTTGGCTGGGTGTGGCCCTTATGGGCTATTCAACACTCGTCTCTGGGCCTTGGCTGACTTGGGGGATTGGTCTGCTGCTAACGGCTTGGCTCTGGATGAGTTAGTCGCTCAGATCATTATTTCAACAAAAACAACGAATCTAGGTGGTTTTATCTTCTTTGTTCTGGGCAGATACGTTTGGTAGGATGGATGTTAAGCACCCATCGCTTCACGGAACTTTGAACGTTGCAGAAAGACAGGCAATGGTCTGATTTCCCCCGGCCAGCCGATCATGAAGCTTTTTTCACAAAATGGCTGGCTGGGCTTGTTTGCTGGTTCAGGTGGTTTCAAATCGGCGTACGCTGATTCCGGCAATACTGGCCATGTTGCAGCGAATCCCGCGTCTGCTGAACTCCTCCAGAATCTCATTCATGATAATTTTTTCGACTTCAGCCTCTACATCGGAAACCAGCTTGCCTATAATGGCGGTCAAAGGACCACGGTGTTCTTTGACCAGTTCATCCAGATTGGTTATTTCGATTGTGATCATAAATTGTTCCGGGTCCTTTCAGACTTGGTTGCACTTCATGGGCCCTATGACCCTGTCACCGAAGGAGAAGTTTAGGTGAATATCATTGTGGTGGCAGTCATTTCGGCCTTACTTTCCTCGCTCGTTACATTGAGTATAGGGCTTCTTTTTTACCGGCGCTATGTTCGGCCGTCTCTGGAGCGTCGTTTACAGGATCTGCATCAGGATATTGGGCGGCTGGTTGAGACCAGAGTTCGCAAGGCCATGGCTGAGGCCTTACATGATCTGTCGCCAACGGATGTTCTGCGTGATCGTACCTGGCAGGTTGCACGCAGTGGTGCTGATATCGTTAATGAAGGCCTGAACGCATTGCTGGGCCGAGCCAAAAAGCGTGAAGGCCCTGCCGATCACAGCTAGGGTGGATTCTGGCTTAGTTCATGATGAATCGGGCGGCGACCAGTCCACTAAAAAAAACGATCGGTAAGAGGCTGTCTCCTGAATTGATGCTGCTGTGTACAGAGAGTACCAAGAGACCTCCTGAAGCTACGACCAGCACAAGATCAAGCAGGCGTTGTCGTCTTTGACGGATTTGCTGCTCCTTGAATAATCGTTCCTGCTGTTCAAGGCGCTGGTTCATTTGTTTCAGTTGCAGCATGGTATCGCGCATGAGTCCTGGAACGGGAGTCAGTTCTTTCAACCAACTGCTGTCCTGATTCCGGATGCGTTCGATGATGTCGCCAAGCTGCACCCGTTGCCTTAACCAGCCTGAGATCGCCGTACGTAACTCAAATGAGGCGATGATGGTAGTCAACTCGCTTATTTTTTTGGAATCCCCCCAAACTTTCAAGTGATCCTCTTCAGTATGCATGCCGAAACCAAGGCGTAGGATCGTGATCAGATCAGAGCTGATGCGGATGTCGCTATGTCCAGGATACTCGGAGCGAACTTCAAGGCCTTCACTGTCAACGATGAGGTAAAAAACCAGAAAAGGCTGGCGAATCTTGATTTTGATAACCAGGCCACTGTGCTGGGTCAATTTTTGCAGGGTAGTGGGATCAAGGGCAATCAGGCTGTTCAGGATTGCCTCAATAGCGGCAAGAATCAGATAGTGGCCGAAACTATTTTGGGCATCTTGGGGGGTGGAAGTGTGAAAGTCGGCCATTTTGCGCTCAATGTCATTGGCATGTGCGTCCCATCTTAACCCAGTCTACACTGATAGCAAGTTCGTTATGCATCAGGATGTGAAATCCGTAATGTTGGCGGGGGTTCTATCCGCTTCGAGGGCTTTTGGTTGATAAGGGAAATGCTTGCGCAGTGCCTGCCGGTTCTGGCTTTTGCACTGACCAGTGCCCTGCAGTTTGTCATGCTCCGATTTCCGGCCCGACCGCTGCGGTGGTGGCCGTGGCCTGGTTATGTCTGGCAGAGGGGACATGTGCTGGTTGATGGGTATTGGTCCACTCTGGTTTCGGAGACCAAACGGCTGAACTTCTGGTTGGAACACATGGACCCTGCTCGTTTAGCATTACTTGTGCAGACCCGTTTACGGCGGGACCGATCCTGGTTCTTTGAGGAGTTGATGGGGGATGGAGCATCTTTGCCTTGGGAAGCGGCGCCATTATGGCAAAAACGCCGCATCGAAGGATGGATCCTGAAGCAGTTGGAGCGTCATCTGGATGACTTTTTCGAAGACCTTTGTCGACAGGCTGCCCGACATGTCGATCTTGCTGCACTTGGCCGGATATCCTGGCAGGAGGCGCCCGAAGCGGCCACGGTATACCGGCAGTTGGTAAACTGGCCCAGAAGTCGGTGGTTTGGGTTTGCGGCCATGGCGTTGCTGCTCGGTATCCTTGGTCGCCATCTGCCTCATCTGCGCATTCTGCTCGATTTTGTAGCCTTGTGTTTGCCTTGGTTTGGGATTGGTTTTTTTTATCGGTTGAATGAAGTCGAGCAAATTGAAGCGGTTGATGTGCTGCGTCGCTGGCTGATTGCCGGACCGCTGTCTGCACCAAATCTCATGGATTGCGTAGCACAATGCAGTCCCCAGGCTCTTGATCGAGCCCTGCAGATGCTGGTAGACAGAGTATGTACTCCAGCGCCGTGGATGGGTTGGGTGGCTGATCGATATCTGCCCCATAAAGGTGATGCCTGGTGTACGGCGATCAAAAGTCGTCTGTGGCCATGGATGCTGGAAATTATGGATGATGCAGAATGGCAGCGTTTGTGGACGCGTTGGCTGGAAGCCTCCTTACCCAAAGCTGCAGATGTCTATCAGCGGGTAACCGGTCAAGAAGGGGGCTGGCTTTCATTGTTGCACCCTGTGATGGGTCTGCCTTGGGTTCCTGTCGCTATTTTCATGACGTTTCTACTCGCACAACAGACCTTCCCTTGATAGAATCAGCGGATTGAGCTTAATGCAGGGGTGGGCCATGGTGGATTCCAGCAAGAAGTCGGACAAGACTCGTTCCAAGGCAACAGGAATGCCTAGTGATTTTCGTCGCTATACCCAGCAAATCTGGTTGGCAGGTCTCGGTGCTTTTTCGCGCAGTGATGAGGAAGGCGGTAAGTTTTTTGATGCCCTGGTCAAGGCGGGAGAGGAAATTGAGCATCGAACCCGCGAGGCGGCCGGGATGGTCGAAGAAGTACGTGGCCGTATGCGTGAAAAGGCTAGCGATACGCTAGGACGTGTTGAGCGTGTTCTTGATGACGGTCTGAGTAGCACCCTGAGTCGCTTGGGCATTCCATCGCAACGGGATATCGATACGCTTCATTCTCGTCTGGATGCCTTGACGGATCTGTTGCGTGAGCTTCGGGAACAGAAAAATAAGGGCGAAGGGCACAAAGAATAAGTGTTGGGATTGAGTCGCTCCTAATTTCTATCGGGCTCTACGGAGCCCCCAATCGCGCATCGCATTGATCCAAATCGGGTCAAAAATTCTAAAGAATCCTGCTTAAGCGAACCCAAGTTGTGAATTGGTTCACTGACTGAACCGAACCTTGTTTCTTTTTGGGCATGGGCTGTTATGATGATTACAGGCCAGGTTGATTCAAAATCAGGAGTCGGCAATGTCCAAACGTTCTCGAATCATATCGGTGGATCAGCTCGAACCAGGCATGTTCGTCACGCGTCTGGATCGCCCTTGGCTAGAGACCCCGTTTCCGCTGCAAGGTTTTTATATTCGTGATTTGCGCGATATTGATGCTATCAAGAGCTACTGCCGTCGTGTCTATGTTGAGGAACGCAAGGTGTTTTTGGCAGCGGCTTCGGCCCCCGAAGCACAGACAGTTCCGGTATCAACGGAGGTCATGCAGCCTCGGCCGCGCAGTAGGGTTGCCCTCAAGGTAGAAGTATCACGTTGCCTTGCTGCCTTGCGAGAGCACAAGTCAATCCTTGATCAGGCCGATCAGTGTTTAAAGGTCGCTGACGCCCAGGTTGTCGAACTGGTTCGGCGTGTTGCCCAAGATCAGGTGGTCAGTGTATTGCGACATCCAGATGCCCTGGTTTGGGTCGCGCACATGGCTGCGGCTGAAACAGCAGAACGGATGCGCAGTTTGCGTACCTCCGTATGGGCCGTGGTGCTTGGTCGGCACCTTGGACTTTCGCCCACGTCGCTGCAGATACTTGCCATGGCTGTTCTGTTCATGGATGTGGGTACGCAGGTTCTGAAAACACAGGTTGGCAGAATGCGAGATCCTCGTGATCATGTCTTGCTCAGCGTGGCTGCCATGAAGCGCATGGATGATATGGATCCTTTGTTGCTCAGTCTTGTGGAGCAGCATCATGAGCGCAATGATGGTTCAGGGTATCCTCGTGGACTCTCGGGTCGCCTGATTCATCCCATGGCCAAAATTATGGGGTTGGCAGATCATTTTGACCATCTTCTCTTTGCTGAGGATGCAGCCCAGTCCATGAGTTCAACGGAGGCCATGGCTCAATTGTACGCTTTGCGCAATCGAGGGTTTCAGGCCAGTCTGGTCGATGAGTTCATTCAGGCACTTGGGATTTATCCCAGCGGTTCCCTGGTGCGTTTGAGTGATCAGCGTATTGCCATGGTGCTGGAACAAAACGCAGGTCAGAAGTTCCGGCCGAAACTGTTGGTGTTGAGCAAACCGGATGAACGTCGGCTCAGTCGTCCGGTTTATCTCGACCTGCAGCATGTCTTCAGTGATCACCAAGGGCAGCCACTCAAAGTTGCAGCTGGTCTTAAAACCGGCAGTTACGGATATTGCCCCCAGCTCGAATACCTTGATTCTCTTGGGGGATCTACGGGCTCTACGTTGGCTGCGACCGGTTCAGTGGGATAAGACCGGCAAAGCTAACTGTGATCATATGATCTCGAATGGAAGCATGATCCAGTCCCGAATATGCAAGCAAATAGTCTACGGTAGGATCACAGGTGCGCGCATAGTAGCTGTACAGGATCACCAGGACAGGAAGTTCTGGGTTCAGGCTACCGTCCTGCTGACATTGAGTGACCAGAGTGCTCAGACGCTGGTTCATGTTCATAATACTCAACACATAAGCCTGATTGCGCAGCAGCATGTCCCGGATTGAAGAGCGTGTTGATGGCAAGAAAGGCATGCCACCTTTCAGGCGAATATCAATAGCCCAACCAAGCAGGTTTCTTAGCTGGTCAATTGCAGGCATGTTTTGCGGATAGGAATCAAGTTCATCGATGGCCTGCTGGATCAGGCGTGTCATCGTCGCGGCCACGAGGTCTTCTCTGCTGGCAAAATGCTTGTACAAACTTGGTTTTGAGATGCCCACTCGTGAAGCAATGTCATCCATGGTCATCAGCTCAAAACCATGTTCGACCAGTGCAGCGGTTGTTGCATTCAAAATGGCCTCTTCGCGCAACTTGAAGGTGTGGTTTTTGAAACTCATTTATAAACTCAACTGTAAAAAAAAATACTGAATAGTAGATATGTGAAACGACCTGTGCTAATTTAATACTATTGAGTAAATAAATCTACGGTAGAGTTATGAATCAGGCCAGTTGGGAAGCAAAAAAAATTGCGGTAGTGGGTTCAGGTATATCCGGATTGGCGGCAGCGTATTTTCTGTCGCGTCGGCACGAGGTAACTCTGTTTGAATCTTCTTCCTGGTTCGGTGGACATGCTCATGCTGTAGAAGTTTCTCTGGAGGGCAAGTCGGCCTGGGTGGACACAGGGTTTCTTGTCTATAACACCCGCACCTACAGCAACTTCACTCCATTTCTTAAAGAACTTGGGGTGCGTTCCTGCCCCAGTACCATGAGCTTTGCCGTTAGCCGGGACCAAGGCCATTTTGAATGGGCGGGCTCGTCGCTGGCTACTTTGTTTGGTCAGTTAGGCAACCTCGTTCGTCCAGGTTTTTGGGGCATGATTTTTGATATTCTGCGCTTTAATCGTCAAGCCGAGCACTACTTGTTGCAAGCTCGCAGCAAGGGTTGGTCCTTAGGTGACTTGCTCAGGCATGAGCAGTTATCCGATGCCTTCTGTCAAGATTATCTTATGCCGATGGCAGCCTGTATCTGGTCCGCACCTCCAGAGCGGATGTTAGCCTACCCAGCGACTACTTTTTTGCAGTTTTGCATCAATCATGGTCTGTTGCAGATCTTCAACAGACCACAGTGGCTCACACTTGAAGGCAGCTCACGCTGTTACGTCCAAGCAGTGCTTGCCAAAGTTAATAATGCTTTACTCAACACGCCTGTTGAGAAGGTGATTCGAACCTCTGCGGGAGTTGAGGTGCATTCGGTTGATGGAACACGCACCTTTGATGCGATCGTCATGGCTACGCATGCGCCAACGACTCTGCAATTGCTTGATGATGCCGATGAGCAAGAGCGTGGGTTGTTAGGTGCCTTTGCCTACCAACGTAATCGTGCCTGGCTGCATACGGATCTTGATTGGATGCCTAAACGGCGTCGTCTTTGGTCATCCTGGAATTTTATGGCAGAAGGTGGTGATCGGGATGCGGTTTGCGTTTCATATTGGCTCAATCGCCTGCAGCCCCTTCCCTGGCAAACCCCTTTGATGGTAACGCTTAACCCTTGGCGAGAGCCTGAGGGTGTGCTCGAAGTTTTTGACTACGAACATCCCTTGTTTGATGAGGCAGCTATCCAGGCCCAGCGTCGATTATCGGCTTTGCAAGGACATCGCCATACCTGGTATGCCGGCGCCTGGACCCGCTACGGGTTTCATGAAGATGGTTTGCGATCTGCTTTGCAAGTGGCAGCAGCGTGGCAGGCTTTACCGGATTGGGCAACGGTTTAGGAGGAGGCGGGACATGGATGAATCAGTGGTGCGTGGCCGCGTGATGCATATCCGCAGGTTGCCTGTGGAAAATGGGTTCAGTTATCCGGTTTTTTTTCTACGTGTTCGCCTCGATACGGATCGAGCAGAATCCAGCTTCCTCTTTGGTCGAAACGTCTGGCGTCCAGTTGCGCTCTGGGATAAGGATTATGGCCCGCGTGATGGTTCTGATCTTTATCATTGGGCTATGAAACAGTTTGATCAAGCGGGCATTCCCGTTGATGGAAAGCTGGTGCTGCAAGCTTTTCCGCGTGTTTGGGGTTATTTGTTTCATCCGGTCAGTTTTTTCATGGCCTATGATCGGGAAGGACAGCTGCGCGCAGTTATTGCCGATGTTAACAACACGTTTGGCCAACATACCCATTATGTACTGGATGTAGGGCGTATGCATGCGGAAGCTGTGGAATGTGCAAAAAAAATGCATGTTTCTCCGTTTAATCGGCTTGAGGGGGGCTATCGGTTCCGTTTCCGTGAATACAACAATCGACGCTCGGTATCCATTGACTACTGGATTGACGATCAATGTGTCTTGCGAACGGGATTGTCGGGCAGAGACCAGCCTCTGGATCTTCGCCATGTTGCGATGGCCCTGCTGCATCAGCCCTTTCTGACCGTGGGCATCATGGCACGAATTCTCTGGCAGGCTTTTCGTCTCTGGCGAAAAGGACTTAAGTTTCATGGCCTTGAAAGCATTCAAAAAAATTCTGAAAAAGGAGCTGTGTTATGAGCGATATTCAATCACTCGGATTGGTTGAAACAGCCTGGCCTCGTTCGGCGCGCATATTTATGGATATGTTGCTTTATGCAGATCGGGGCCATCTGACTCTGACGGTACCCGGGGGGCACAGTATGCTCTTTGGCCAGGCACGTCAGGAGCCTGCAGCCGATCTGGTGGTTCATGACTGGCGCGCCATTGATGCCATGCTGGATCGCGGTGATATGGGCTTTGCTGAGGCCATACGTCAGGGGTGGTTAGACAGCTCTGATATGACCCGGGTTATGCGCTTTGCTTTGCAAAATGAATCAGCGCTGAAACGTGCTTTGATCGGACAGGGATTCATGCGTCTTATCTATTTGATGTTGCATCGTTTTAGAGCGAATACCCGTAAGGGTAGTCGAAGGAATATTGAGGCACACTATGACCTCGGTAACACCTTTTATCAGGTTTGGCTGGATCACAGCTGGTCTTATTCCAGTGCCTTGTTTGAGGGCAATATGCAGCGCACTCTGGAGCAGGCCCAATGGCATAAATATCAACGCATTATCAATAAACTGCATTTGATGCCGGGGATGCATGTTCTTGAAATTGGCTGTGGCTGGGGCGGATTTGCTGAACATGTGGCATTACAAGGTATTCATGTCCATGGAATTACCTTATCCATCCAACAGCTTGAGTGGGCAAAAGCGCGGATCAAGGCTGCTGGGCTTAGCCATCTGGTCGAACTGGAGTTATGCGATTATCGTGATGTTCAGGGCAGATGGGATGCCGTTGTATCCATTGAAATGTTCGAGGCTGTTGGTGAGGCGTACTGGGAGACGTACATGAACAAGGTGCGTCAGGTCCTTAAGCCGGGTGCACAGGCGCTTATTCAGACTATCACGATTGATGAAGATCGTTTTGCTTCGTACCGTCGCAGCAGTGATTTTATCCGGCATTACATTTTTCCAGGCGGCATGCTGCCGTCTTTGCCTCGATTCTCGGCAGTAGCCGCCCGTTCAGGACTGCTCACCCGCGATGTTTTGGCTTTCGGCAAAGATTATGCAGAGACTTTGCGGCGTTGGAGGGATGCTTTTGAAGTTGGCCTGCCAGAAATACGGTTGCAGGGTTTTGATGACGTGTTTATTCGTACCTGGTCACTCTACTTATCCTATTGCGAAGCAGGCTTTGAAGAGAATCGTATTGATGTGGTACAGGTCCTCCTCGAAGCAATGCCAGAGGGCCGATCATGAGGTACCGGCGTTTGTTATGGGGTGGCCTCGCGTTACTTACAGGGTGTACTGCCCCTCAGGTTGTTGATTACCGCTCAGAGCGTCCGATATTCGACATCATGTCTTTTTTTCAGGGGGATGTCGATGGTACGGGCATGTTTCAAGATCGAACCGGGCATGTCGTCAAACGATTTCATGTAGTCATGCATGGAGTGGTCACCAACGATGAACTGCTGCTGCAGGAACATTTTAGCTACAGCGACGGCTCGACCCAGCAGCGGGTTTGGCATATTCACAAGGCAGTGTTGCCCGGTAGCATTGAAGGCACTGCTGGCGATGTTGTGGGGGTGGCGCATGGTGCGCAGTCGGGTAATGCCTTGCACTGGGATTATCGGCTCAAACTTCCTGTTGGTCGCCATACGCTTACGGTGGGTATGAACGACTGGATGTTCCAGCAGGACGCCGGCACACTCCTTGATGTTACCGATATGAGCTGGTGGGGCGTTCATCTTGGTCATCTTACCCTGGTCATGCATCACAGAGGAGCCTCATCATGTTCTTGCAACCACTGAATCACCCTATTCGCCATTGGCAGGGTATGATGATCTGGGTCGTCGGTGCTTCTTCCGGTATTGGGGCAGCGTTGGCCAAGGCCATGTTGAAGCAAGGGGCACATGTGGCGGTGTCGGCACGAACGGCATCAGCACTGGAGAGCCAGTTTCAACCGGAGGTCAATGCCATGGTGTTGCCTCTGGATGTCAACGATTCCCTAGCATGGCAGCAAGCACATGAACAGATTTTGCAACGCTGGGGTCAGGTGGATATGCTCGTGTATTGTGTGGCCGACTACGTGCCTGAGCGTGTTTGGGAGATGCAGCCCGATCGTGCCCGTCAAATGGTTTTAACCAATCTGGCGGCTTATTATGATGCCTTGGCCATCCTCTTGCCTGACATGTTACTGGCAGGTAAAGGCCATCTGGCACTGATTGCCAGCGTCGCCGGTTACGTAGGTTTGCCCAAGGCGACTGTCTATGGTCCGACCAAGGCGGCTCTGATCAACCTGGCAGAAATTCTTTACAATGACCTTCATGCGCTTGGTATTAATGTTTTCTTAATCAATCCCGGATTTATTGCGACCCGACTGACCGAGAAAAATGATTTTGAAATGCCGGCTCTGCTTAGTCCGGAACAGGCCAGTGCCGCAATCATGGCAGGCATGGCATGTGGCGATTTTGAAATCCACTTCCCGCGTCGGTTTACCCGTTGGCTTAAACTGGTTCAGCTGATGCCCTACCGGTGGCGTTTTGCCCTCATGCAACGGCTTGTGTCAACTTGATGTTTTGAAGATGTCATGACACAAGATGTCATCATCATTGGGTCGTAGTGACAACAAGATCTGCGTGCAAGATAGATTGACGTTGTATGACGGGTCTTGGTTTCGACACACGCTCGAACCATATTGGCTGCAATTCTGGACGTCAGCAAAAACCCGTCATGAAACCATTTTTTGGGAGGCGTGTCACGTCGTGCAACACACCTCCGCATCCTGCGCGTTCATTCCTTGAGAAGTCGATAATGTGCGGCGATCTCGCGCAGAGTGAATTGTGGACTGAACTCGAAGGTATCCCGGAACAAATGGCCGTTGATCGTGGTCGAGTATTTGAAAAACTGCAGCAGATAGGGCGGAAAGCCTTTCCATTTCATGCGTTTGGCAATCCATATGGGCAGTGATGGAGGAAGAGACGGAACATGAATTTTGCTGCATCCACAGAGGTCAACCATGCGTTGATAGGCAACCCAGTCATCCGGTGCAACGTTATAGATACCCGGCCTGTTTTTTTCATAAGCCAAAACAATGGCGTCAGCCATGTCTTCGAGGTGAATGAACTGCATGATGGGTGAAAAGCCTGCCAGGACTGGGACGCGTGGCGATGCCAGCAGGGTGCTCATGCTGTTGTTGACCCCAGGTCCAACAATATTGCATGGGCGTAAAATGGTGATATTCAGTTCGGGATGTTTCCAGAGATAGATGTTCGACAGATTTTCCAGTTCCACTGAATCGACCAGATCCATCGTGATTTCTGCGGCCTTCAGGGGGGCTTCTTCGGTGAGCATCGCCGGATTGTACGGGCTGGCACCATAGACAAAGTAGGTGGACAAGACCATGATTTGTTTGACGCTGTATTTTCGGCTCAGGTCAAACAGGCGTTGCGTGCCAAGCACATTGGCATTGTAGCGATGCATGCGCGTCGATTCATTGGGTCCGATGCGCCCGAGGTGGATCACTCCAGTAAAAGCGTAATCGCGAAAAAGGTCTTCAAAGTGTCGCTTGTTGAAATCGATCTGAAAACTTGGGATATCGGCCGGCATGGAAACTTCCCGACGGGCATCACAGACAACCAGTCGATAGCTCCTTCGCAGCCGTCGAATGACCTGCTGGGCCAAGGCTCCAGCAGCGCCGGTAACGAGAAGATAGGGACGCTCAGTCACGGTTGACACTCCTTAAGGCTCTGCTTTTCTGGACCAAATGTTCAATAGTGCTGCGGACTTCATGAACCTTCCGTTGCACGGAAGTCTCGGAAGTATTGTTGTTGTCAAAGTGCATCAATGGACCGAAATGCATGACCACCTTGCTGGGCAGAAATGGAAGGCCGAGGGGGATATAGGGTACTGCCATCATGCGCGCCAGGCTGGGTATGTCTCCGAACATGGGAAATGATTCTTCACAGCCGGCAATGCCAACAGGCAGGATCGGTGTTTGGGTCTCCATGGCCAGATGCATGAAACCAAGACCAAAGCGTTGCAGGTTGTAGCGGTTTTTCCAGCCTTTGCCGGTGCCTCGAGCGCCTTCCGGAAAGACGATCACTGCTTCTTCATGCAGAAGCATGTCCCGGCAGTTGTGTACGTCGCCAAGCACTGCACCAAGTCCGTTCATCATGTTGCCAAGATAGGGAACGGTAGGGAAAAAACGTTCAATCATAGCACGGGGCAGGCGAGCGCCGTTAGGGTTGAGTGCCATGGCAACACCAATGAGGACGCCGTCCATGGGCAGGAATCCACTGTGGTTGGAAATAACCAGGACCCGGCCGTGAGTAGGAACGTGTTCAAGACCAATTGCTTCAGTACGGTAGTAGCGCTCATAGACCCATTTCATCAGGCCTAAGCCAACCCGGTTGACATCCAGATGAAAGCCCCAGGGGTCGTAACCCAAAGAACCCGTCTGTTTTGACGACGCGGCAACATGCTCGCGTGTCTGAGCATCAAGGAGCCATTGCTCCAGGCGATGATTCCATTTCATGCAAAGTCCCTCGTAAAGCCTGCCCCTCATGCAAGGTTTTATAACCTATTGCCATGAGCTAGTGTATCATGCCTGTTCATTGGATCTTCCTTTCAGAGAAGTTGAATCTGGACATATTTTCGTGACCGGCCATTCGAAAATTAGGCTATCGTGTATTGACAGGCTGAACGGGCTTCAATAAAATGTGCGCTCACTTTTGCGGGAATAGCTCAGTTGGTAGAGCACAACCTTGCCAAGGTTGGGGTCGCGAGTTCGAGTCTCGTTTCCCGCTCCATTCTTATTCGAGGCCTTTTTGCAGGCACTCTGACCTGATGAACATACGGCCATTTGTGTTTTCTCTTTGTTTCTGTGGTTCATTCATGAGATGGACGCATGAAGATTGAGCAACGGTTTCCTGCAGAAACAGACCGAGAAGCGGCTATTGGTGTTTTTGACTCGGGTATTGGTGGTTTGACCGTTGTCAAAGCGCTGATGGAGCGATTGCCCTTCGAACATATCCATTACTTTGGAGACACTGCCCGGGTGCCCTATGGTATCAAGTCAGTGCAGACGATTCAGTCCTTTAGTGCCCAGATTGCTGATTTTTTGTTGGAACGTCGGGTCAAGATGCTGGTTGTGGCCTGTAATACCATGGCGGCTGTTGCCGGTGACTTGATCAAAAAACGTTCGGGCGTTCCAGTTTTGGATGTCATCGCTGCCGGAGCCGATGCAGCCGTGGCTGCAACCCGCAAACGGGCAATTGGTATCATTGGAACCCCGACAACGATCAATTCCAATGCCTATGCCAGAGCTATTCACGCCCTGGATGGACAGGTTCGGGTGTATTCGCAAGCTTGTCCACTTTTTGTTCCTTTGGTTGAAGAGGGCTGGCTGGATCATCCTGTGACCCGCTTGACGGCTGAAGAATACCTCAAACCGGTCTTTGTTGAGTCAGTTGATACGCTCGTGCTGGGTTGTACCCATTATCCCTTGCTCAAGCCACTATTGCAGGATGTTGTGGGTGGCAGCATGCATCTGATTGATTCAGCGTTGACGGTTGCTGAAGAGGCAGCGCGGTTATTGCAAAGCAATGGTATGGAAAATACGTCGCGACAGACGCCGGAATACCGTTTTTTCGTGACCGATATCCCCTTGCGATTTCAGGCACTCGGAAGTCGTTTTCTGGGTCGGGACCTGCCTCTGGTGCAGACGGTATCCTTGCCGGGATGAGTTCGGTTTTGTCCGGTATGCCTTTGTTGTTGTTCACAGAGAAAATACGTAAATAGGACATGGCGTTATGGCCGAATGAGCCTAAAGGCATTACACTGAGTGTTCGTGTATGCAAAGAGGATTGTCGGGATTGTTCCCTTTGGGCTGACAAGGATGGCGAAGTGACCTCAAAGCTTTACCAAGTGTTTATCAGTGCGACCTACCACGATCTTGTCGAGGAACGTCGGGTGGTGCTGGAACTATTGCCGCAAATGGGCTGTATGCCTATTCTTTTGCCCTCACAAGGTCCGCAGGCCTGGCCCAGTGTACGTAAGCGTATTGAGGCGGCCGATTATTATTTTTTACTGGTGGGTAGTCGCTATGGCTCCCTAACCCCGAGCGGCGTCAGTCATACCCACCAGGAGTTTGTGCACGCCCGTCACAAGAAAAAACCGATGTTGATTTGCAGACATGCTCAACCGTCCCGTCGTCCGGAAGGCATGCAGGAGACGACTGCTGAGGGCCGGACACGATTTCAGGATTTTTGTCAGTTGCTCGACGAGGAATCAGCACTGGTCTGGCAAGACACAACGGATTTGGCGCGCGTGTTGCGTAGCAAGGTTCCTGCATGGATTCAGGCGCACCCGGCCGAGGGTTGGGTGCGTGCAAGTTCAATGTCCGCGACCCAAATTTTGGGCCGGGCAGCTACCCGGGAAGACCCTGATCTCGATGAGGCATTGGCTCGCATTGCTGAACTTGAAGCTGAACGGGATCAATGGTTGTCTGGCTTGTTTAAGCCATCGGAGCTTGCTCAGGGGCTTGAGTTGACGGATGTCCATTATCAGGCCAATGTCTATCATGCAGGTCACTGTGAATTGCTCATGTTGCGCAGTAATCTGAGCTGGAACGAAATCTTTCTTGCCATGGCTCCGCACATGCGTCAGCCTCAGACGGAGCGATTCATGCAGGATCGGTTGGCGGATTTTTTGCGTCAGCGAGGTTTGATTGATGCACAGAAGCAACGCCCGAAAGCCCATGCCATGACGGATATTAAACTGAGCGACCTGAGTTTTACCGCCATCCGGATTCAATTGCGAACGTTGGGACTTATTGGCAAGGCGCGTTTCGTGCAGAAACTCTCAGGAATAGACACCTTATGGCAATTGACCTTGCAGGGGGAGTATCAGGTTAATCGCTTGTTGTTGCGTAATCGGGCAATTTCCTGAATCATGTCACGGATTGTCCATAAATCTGCCCCGATCTTGCTTTAATCTTCCGGTCGTCTTGGCATAGAATTCACGTTATTGAGGGGATGCATGATGCGTAAGTGGAACGGCTGGGGTGACGAGTCCAATCATTTTCCTGCCACTGAGCAGGCCCGTGGCTTTTTGGCGGCAAAATTAGGGGTTGCCAAAGCATTACCAGATGCGATTTTAGAAGATGTCTGTGCTCAGGTACCGCCCAGCCGACTCCCTGAGCATGCGCTGATTCAGCGTGATGCGATAATTCGTGTACGCCACGCCCGTGGTCAAAGTCTGCCAGACTGGCTGGCCTTACGCAGTGGCGAGATTGGAGTTTTTCCGGATGGTGTGGCTGAGCCGCAAAATAGTGAGGAAGTGGCCGAGCTTCTGGCCATGGCTCGTGATGCGGGCTGGATTGTGATTCCCTACGGAGGAGGTACCTCGGTAGCGGGTCATATCAATCCGGTCGCGATGGATCGGCCCGTGCTGACCCTGTCTCTGGCACGTATGAATCGTTTGCTATCGCTTGATCCGGTTTCTTGTCTTGCGGTTTTTGGTGCGGGTACCCCCGGACCTGAGGTGGAACGTCAGCTCCAGGAGCATGGTTTTACCTTGGGGCATTTTCCGCAGTCCTGGGAGTTGTCGACGTTGGGGGGCTGGGTTGCCAGTCGATCCAGTGGTCAGCAGTCCATGCGCTATGGACGTATTGAGCAGTTGTTTGCCGGGGGACGCATTGAGACTTTCTCCGGTCGTTGGGATATTCCAACGTTTCCGGCTTCGGCCGCAGGCCTTGACCTGCGGGAATGGATTCTTGGTTCGGAAGGACGCATCGGTGTTCTGACCGAAGTTGCGGTACGGGTGCGGCCCATAAGTGCCTGTGAAGAGTTTCATGTGGCTTTTTGTCCCGATTGGACTCGGGCACTTGAGTGTGTTCGTGCCATTGCCCAGGATAATCCGGGGTTATCGATGCTGCGTTTGAGTAATGCAGAGGAAACACGTACTCATTTGATTCTGGCGGGTCATGCGCAGGCGGTCTATGTATTGGAACGCTATCTGGCTTTGCGTGGTATTGGTGAAGGCAAGTGCATGCTGACCTATGGAGTTACCGGTAGTCGGAGTGAAATAAAGCGCTTGAGACAGGCCGTGAATCAGGTCGTTCGGCGTTATGGTGGCCAGGGAACGGGTGCTTTGCTTGGTCGTAAGTGGGCTGCCAACCGGTTTCGCTCGCCCTATCTGCGCGAATCCTTCTGGCAATTGGGTTATGCCATTGATACGCTCGAGACAGCAGTCGATTGGGCTCGCGTGCCGGCTGCAGTTGACCGTATTGAGACGGCTCTGCGTGAAGGTCTGAAGTCAGAAGGCGAAACGGTGCAGGTGTTTACCCATCTTTCGCACATGTATGTGCAGGGTTCGAGTATTTACACGACTTATGTGTACCGTTGTGCCGACACTTATAAGCAGACTTTGGCACGCTGGCAGATGCTTAAGGCTGCCGCCAGTCAGGCCATTATTGCCAGTGGTGGGACTATTAGTCATCAACATGGTGTGGGTCGGGATCATGCACCCTATCTGCCTGCCGAGAAGGGCGTGCAGGGGATTCAGGGCCTTCAAGCCGTATTCCGTCACTTTGATCCCAGCCAGCAGTTGAATCCAGGTGTTCTTGTTGCAACCGAGGTGAAAGATGAACCAGCGTCCTGAACTCCATGTTCTGGAAGCCACAGAGTGGGATGTGATTGTTATCGGTGGTGGTATCACCGGTGCAGGGGTGGCGCGTGAAGCGGCGCGCCGAGGTTTGAAAACCCTGTTGCTTGAGCAGAAGGATTTTGCCTGGGGAACATCCAGTCGCTCTTCCAAAATGGTGCACGGTGGACTGCGCTACATTGCGGCTGGCGATATTCGCCTGACCTGGCATTCCTTGGTTGAACGCGAGCGCCTGCTGCGCGAGGCGCCGGGTCTGGTAACCCGTCTGGGATATTGGTTTGCCCATTACCGTAAAGTGTTTCCAGGGCCTTTAGTATTTCGCATGTTGCTGATTGTTTATGATCTGCTGGCACGGGTACGCGATCACAGCTACCGTCGTGCCGATGCTTTTTTGAAGGTCATTCCGGGATATCGTTCCGCATCACTGCTCGGTGCCTCTCGCTATACTGATGCTGTCGTCGATGATGCCCGTCTGGTAGTACGTGTTCTTGAGGAGGCTTGCGCTGATGGTGCTTTGGTGCGCAATTACAGCCGTGTCACCGATCTGGTCTTAAAGGATGGTCTGGTACGCGGGGTACATGTGCAGGATGTGGATCAGCCTGAATTATCCGTGATCCTTAAAGCACGCGCTGTTGTGAATGCTACCGGTGCCTGGGCTGATCGTTTGCGCGAACCACTCGCGGGTGAACGACGGGTTCGACCTTTGCGTGGCAGTCATCTGGTTGTTTCGGCGACGCGTTTGCCAGCAAAAGAAGCCGTCATTTTCATGCATCCAGATGATGGGCGGGCGGTATTTATCTATCCATGGGAAGGACGCACCCTGATCGGTACCACGGATCTTGATCACCGCCAGGATCTCGATGAGGAAGCAAGTCTGACGACTGCCGAGCTGCAATATATGCTGCGTGCGGCTAACCACGAGTTTCCTCAAGCCCAACTGGTTGCATCGGACGTTATTGCCACGTTTAGTGGTGTCCGTCCGATTGTTGCTTCTGGAAAATCCAGCGATCCCTCTAGTGAAAAACGTGATCACAGTGTGTTCCTCGATCAAGGGTTGGTCACCGTTACCGGCGGAAAACTAACCACGTTCCGACAGATTGCCCTGGATGCGCTTAAGGCTGCAGCACCGTTTCTTGGCGTCACGATTCGTGATGATGGCGGTGCGGTTTTCAGGGCCGTGCCTGAAGACCCGGCAGTACCTGCTGTTTTGCGCGCTCGTTATGGACGGCATGCCCACCAGGTTGCCGATCTGCTTTCACACCCTGAACATGCCGAACAGATCCCCGAACTGGACCACTGTTGGGGTGAGTTGCTCTGGTCTCTGCGACAGGAACAGGTCGTACATCTGGATGATCTGGTTTTGCGTCGGGTGCGCATGGGCATACTTCTTGTCCATGGTGGCAAAGCCTTCTGGGCGCGGATGGCACAGATGTGTCAGAAGGAACTGGGTTGGTCTGATGGGCGTGTCGCTGAGGAATTGGAACGCATGCATCAAATCTGGCAAAACCATTACAGTCTTCCCTCGGAAGCGCTCTGAACATGCCTATTTTTCTGGCCATTGATCTGGGTACACAGAGTGTGCGCGCTTTGCTTTTTGACCAGCATGGCGAAGTGCAGGGTCGGGCTCAGGTTCGTTTTGAACCGATCTACCATAGCCCACAACCTGGCTGGGCCGAACAGGACGCTGACTATTACTGGGAATGTGTGGTGCAGGCATGTCGCGAACTCTGGGTGCAGGGGCATCATGCCGGTCAGGTTGAGGGCATGGCTCTGACAACCCAGCGCGGAACGACCGTGGCTGTGGATGCTGCAGGTCGACCGTTG
Organism: Pseudomonadota bacterium; assembly: GCA_021848605.1. GTDB lineage: Bacteria > Pseudomonadota > Gammaproteobacteria > Pseudomonadales > Moraxellaceae > JAJXWR01. Next base: position 27,501 of record JAJZUM010000008.1, read on the forward strand.
GGGCCTGCCATCAGTTGGCTTGATCAGCGTGAACTGGATACAATGACCCCCTTGCCAGGCTGGATGCAAACAGCGCTGCATGTGCTGGGGGAGGCGGAAACTGTTGATTTTTTCCGGCGTAATGCCGAATGCAATTGGCTGGCGCAACAAAAGCCCGAAGTCTGGACGAATACCCACAAATTCCTGTTAATCTCAGGGTATCTGCATCATCGACTTTGCGGCCGTTTTGTCGACTCACTCGCGGCGCAGGTTGGTTATCTGCCTTTTGATTTCAAACGACTGCAGTGGGCACGTCCCTGGGACTGGAAATGGCTGGCACTGGCTGTACAGCGTGCCCAGCTGCCTGAGCTTGTTGCTCCTGGTGCCGTGCTCGGCCATCTACACCATCAAGCAGCTGAAACCCTTGGACTCAAGGTCGGATTGCCAATCATTGCCGCAGGTGCTGACAAGGCCTGCGAGGTATTGGGTTCAGGATGTATTCAGCCGCATATGGGGGCGCTCAGTTTTGGCACGACGGCAACGATTAATACCACCCAGTCGCGTTATATTGAAGCAACACCGATGTTGCCACCTTACCCTGCAGCCTCTTCACAAGCCTATTTGACCGAGGTTCAGACCTTCAGGGGATTCTGGATGGTCAACTGGTTCAAGGAGGAGTTTGGGCATAAGGAACAGTTTGTGGCTGAACAGGAAGGCAGTGTTGTCGAAACGCTTTTTGACGAGCTGTTGCGTACAACACCTCCCGGAGCGATGGGATTGATGTTGCAACCCTATTGGACTCCGGGTATTCGTGAACCAGGTCGTGAGGCCAAAGGTGCCATGCTCGGTTTTGGTGATGTCCATACCCGAGCGCACGTTTATCGTGCCATCATCGAAGGTTTGGCTTATGCGTTGCGTGAGGGGCGTGAGCGCATTGAACGGCGTTCCCGTTGTCGCATGCAGGTATTACGTGTTTCCGGTGGTGGTTCCCAGTCGGATGAAGTGATGCGAATTACCGCCAATATACTGGGGCTTCCAGCAGAGCGTCCCCATACATTCGAGACTTCAGGTCTTGGAGCTGCCATGAATGTAGCGGTGGGTTTGGGGTATTATCATAGCCATGCCGACGCAGTTGCTGCCATGTGTCGGGTTCGCGACCGCTTCGAGCCTGAGCATGTGGCATTTTATGATCGGCTCTATCAGCGGGTATGGAGCAAAATTTATCGGCAGATGAAGCCTGTTTATCAGGAAATCAGGTCGATTACCGGTTATCCGCGTTGAAGATTGATGGGCCAATCCAGGGAATATTGCGTTGTGATCATGTCGTTTCAAGGTCATAAAAAACATTCTTTTTTGCTCTTGAAGGCAGGGCTTTTCCCCCACAGATAAGAGGTATCAAACCTAACTGTGGAGGTAACTATCATGAATCGCTGGAATCCTTTTCGTGAACTCGATGAAGTTCTGCAAGCCTATCAACGCTCGGTCTGGCCGGCCCGACACAATGCTTCGCTAGGGGCAGATCATGGCCGCGAGCCCATTACCCGGGCTGAGTGGAGCCCTGCGGTCGATATTAGTGAGACTGATTCAGCCTACATCGTCAAGGCTGAGTTGCCGGGCGTGCAGCGCAATGCGATCAAGCTGACGGTCCATGACCGAGTATTATTGCTCAGTGGTGAACGTATTCTGGAAAAGCAGAGTGAGGACGTCAAACACCATCGGATTGAACGTTTTTACGGTAGCTTTGCCCGCAGTTTCAGTCTGCCCGAAGATGCCAATGAGCAGGATGTTTCAGCCGACTACAAAGAGGGTGTCTTGATCGTTCGTGTGGCCAAGACTACGAAGCCGCAGCCACGTACCATCGAAATCAAAAGTGAGACTGAGGTCTGAGCATCCACAGATGCGATGGTCTGATTGAGGGCGACAAAAGTGTAAAATACTTTAACATGGAGGAGCGTAGCAGCTATCATGTAGCCAACAGGGAGATGCCTTCTGGAATCAGTTGCATCTCCCTGACTCAGGGACAAGGATGAGATGGGAGGTATGTCATTGATGGTTGCGTGCAGCGGTTTACAGTTCAAAACAGTATACAAAAAAGCGTGCTTTCTCCTGAGCGGGATATGGTTGAGTGCCACCATGTATGCTCATGCGGATGGTATGGCTTTTGTGGATCCACGCAGTGCCGCCATGGGTGGTACGGGGGTTGCTTCGGCCAGCCTGTCATCGGCGGCATTTTTTAATCCAGCCCTATTGGCTTTGCCAACAGGTAGCGAACACATTGGTGTATCGTTTCTTGGATTGTCGTTACATGCGGCAGATAGCAGTAATTATCGCACCGATTACAATAATGCCCGCGATCTGGTTAATAACACTTTTCCTGCCGTACAGAACGATATTCGTCAGTTACAACAGTCTTCTAACCCAACAGCGGCCCAGACCACTCAGCTGGCCAACGACTCACAGGCATTATTGAATGGCATTGTCGGTTTCTCTGGGCATGATTATACCGTTGCGCCGGATTTCATGCCGGTATCGGTGGCGATTCACAATCCTTTGCTGTCTTTTGGTGTGTTTACCAACAGCCAAGCTGATCTTGTTGGGAGACTAAATGCCACAGCGGCCGACCAGAATTATTTGAACGGTTATATTGGTTTTGTGCGTCAGCTGGCTCAGGATCAGCAAAATGGCACAACGACAGGACTGTACAATTCGCCCTATCTGCAGCAGGGGTGTCTGACTGGTTTAACCGCTTCGAGTGTGGCAAAGTGTTTGAGCGATCCATCCCAAGGGCGTACTTCCGATATTCAGGTCGTTGGTTTAGCAACGTCGGAAATTGGTGTGGCACTGGCGGAAAATTGGAGTGGATGGGCACTCGGGGTTTCTCCGAAATTAATGTCTGTGCGGACGTTTTTTTATGACCAAACCGTGCATGCCAATCAGTCGTTCAGTCTTTCAGGTAGTAGTAAAACCTATACGACAGCCAATATGGATGTGGGTGCAGCGCGTAACTTTGGCTGGATTTGGCCGCTCAAGGTTGGTGTTTCGGTACGCAACCTGATCCCTGAAGATTTTAATACGGCAGTCAGTAACGGACAGCAGTATGCTGTGCGGATTCGGCCTCAGGTGACCGCTGGCGGTGAGTTGCATATACCGGGTGTGACCTTGACCAGTGATCTTGATTTGTCCCGGGAATATGCGCCTGTGGCATGGGGGGCAGATAGTCAGTTCCTGGGCGTAGGCGCCGAGTTTAGTGCGTGGTTGGTCAAGCTGCGTTTGGGTGTGCGCCAAAATCTGATCCAGGGACCGATTCGCAATGAATGGACCGGTGGCGTAGCCCTTGGTCCCTTTGATCTTGGTCTGGTCTATTCGGATCACTCGGCTGCCCTGGCGGGTGGTTTCAGTCTGAATTTCTGATCATCGGGCGGGATACAATCCGCCCAGACGCCGCCCACCTCGCGCACCTGTAACTTCGCTAAGGTTGCCCGGCTGATGAGTCTCGAAGGCCCGCGCCAGCCAGGCAAAGGCCATCGCCTCAATCCACATGGGGTCAAGGCCAAACTCACGGCTGGTGCTTATTGTAGTATTGGGAAGATGTTCGGCAAAACGTTCGACCATGAGTGGGTTAAGACTACCGCCGCCACACAAGATCAGCTGATCAGGTTGACCGCAGCCTCGAATGGCCTGAACACAACTGAGACAGCTTAGCTCAAGCAGGGTACGCAGGACATCCTTGCGATCTAGTGGTTGATCACAACGTGCACAGCACTGGTCAACCCAGTCCAGATGAAAACGTTCCAGACCAGTACTTTTGGGTGGAGGAAGCTGAAAATAGGGGTGGGATAGCAGGATATGTAGCAGATCATGACGGACGTTTCCCTGCCGTGCCAGCGCGCCATTACGATCCATCGGCAGCTGGTAGTGTCGCTCCATCCAGCGATCCATAAGCGTGTTAGCCGGGCCGGTATCAAAGCCGATGACGGCCTGGTTCATGTCGGCAGCAAGCCAGGTGATATTGGCGATGCCTCCGAGATTGACAATACAGCGGTTGGCGTCGGCGCTCCGCCAAAGTGCGGCATGAAAAGCAGGTACCAGAGGTGCTCCTTGGCCCCCAGCAGCCAGGTCGCGGCGACGAAAGTCAGCGACAACCGAACAGCCGGTCAATTCGGCAATGAGATTGGGGTCGCCAATTTGTACGCTGAATCCACGTTCAGGCCGGTGTCTTATGGTTTGGCCGTGACTGCCGATCAGTCGGATATTGGCCGGCCTAAGTTTTTCCTGGGCAAGCAGGTCAAGGGCAGCACGGGCAAAGATGTGGGCTACGGCAACATCGGCATCGCCATAGCGCTCCAGTTCTTCTGGGCCTGAACAGGTTAATGCGAGCAATGACTGGCGCAGGGTGTCAGGATAGGGGGTGTGCCGAAAACCGCGACATATTGGAGGTTCGGTGCTGAAGTCTGCCAGCAGCGCATCCACCCCATCCATACTCGTCCCCGACATGAGGCCGAGATAAAGTGATTCGCACATAATGCCGTTGCTCCAATTTACTGTTAGAATTTTGTCTTCCGATGCCGAGGAGTCATTTATGTTATCCCCACACGAACAGCTCGCCATTATAGAGCGTGGCACAGAAACGATCATCCAGCGTGATGAGTTGCTGTCCAAACTGGCTGAAGGTCGCCCATTGCGTGTCAAGGCTGGATTTGATCCAACGGCGCCGGACCTGCATTTAGGTCACACCGTGCTGATCAACAAGCTGAGGGCCTTTCAGGAGTTAGGGCACACGGTCTATTTTCTGATTGGGGATTTTACCGGCAGGATTGGTGATCCGACTGGAAAAAACGTGACGCGCAAGCCGCTCACGGATGAGCAGGTGCAGCAGAATGCTCAAACCTACACTGAGCAGGTTTTCAAGATTCTAGATCCAGCCCGTACCAAGGTTGTATTCAATTCAAGCTGGATGAACCAGCGCAGTGCGGCCGATATGATTGCCCTGGCAGCACAGTATCCGGTGGCACGCATGTTAGAGCGTGACGATTTTGCCAAGCGCTTTGCTTCGCAGCAATCGATATCCCTGCATGAGTTTCTGTATCCTCTGCTGCAAGGCTATGATTCGGTAGAACTGCAGGCTGATGTTGAACTGGGTGGAACGGACCAAACCTTCAATCTGCTCATGGGTCGGACCTTACAGAAAAATGCGGGACAAGCACCTCAGGTCATTATCACCTTGCCCCTTCTGGAAGGTCTGGATGGTGTGCAGAAAATGTCGAAATCATTGGGAAATTACGTGGCCATCCAGGAGCCACCAGGGGCTATGTACCAAAAGCTGCTTTCCATTCCCGATGCTCTGCTCGGGCGCTATCTGGAGCTGCTCAGTTTTGAACCAATGGAAATATTGCGGTCCTGGCAACAGGAAATGGCAGCAGGGCTGAATCCGCAAGAAGTCAAAAAGCGACTGGCTCTTGAAATTGTGGCACGCTTTCATGGAGAAGATGCGGCAGCTCGTGCTCCGAAAAGCGCGGGCAACCTGCTTGCTCCTGGGGAGATTCCAGAGGATATACGAGTTGTGGAGCTGCAGGGTGGGCCGTTGCCGATTGCTGCCGTACTGAATCAAGCCGAGTTGGTTAAAAATTCGGCTGGTGCACGCGATGTTCTGCAACGGGGCGTAGTGTATGTCGATGGTGTGGTTGTCAATGCCGATTGGCAACATCAGCCAGGTGCAACTCATGTCATTCAGGCTGGAAAAAAGGCAATTGCACGCGTTTTGCTTAAAAAGTGAGCGATTAAACAAAGAGGCTTAAAAAAGACTTTACAGTCAAAATGAAATCCCTATAATGCGCAACTCCTGAGGCAAACAAGCCAGTGGATGTCCGAAGCGAATCGTACCAAAAGCGAATCAATCGGAAAACGAAGCGGGCGGTTAGAGAAAGTAGTTGACAAGGTTTTTAGGTGGTGTAGAATGTGCGCCTCCTGAAGCGGCGGAGACGAAGCTGAGGGGAAGGATACTGAGAGGATCGGTGTTCTGGGTGTTTAAAAAACAGATTGTTAAGACAATTTGTGTGGGTTTTTGTTGTGGATTGATGCGAAAGTATGAAGATCAACGACGAAAACACTCGTAAATGAGTTTGAGTAATTGTTGAGTTATGTTTTGAA
>JAJZUM010000155.1 GCA_021848605.1 Pseudomonadota bacterium
CTGAAAAGCACAAATGCAAACAACCAAATTGGAACCTTAATTTCATTAACCAAAATATCATTCTTTCAAAAATAGTGCAAAAACATCAATGATCCAAAGCATTTAATTCCGCCAACCGTGCTTCTTCAATTGATGGATTATGTTCTTGTGCCAATAAAAGATAAAAAGCTGGAATTACAAATAATGTAAAAAAAGTACCGATAGAAATACCCGTCGCAATCACAAGTCCAATATTGTAACGACCCAGCGCTCCGGCACCGGTGGCAGTAATTAAAGGTAAAACCCCCACAACCATGGCAGCCGTTGTCATCAGAATCGGGCGAAGACGAATTCCGGCTGCTGTTGTTATGGCCTGCATTTTGGAATGTCCTTGCCGCTGCAACTGATTGGCAAACTCTACAATAAGTATTCCATGCTTACTAATTAAACCAATTAAGGTGACTAATCCAACCTCCGAGTAAATATTCAGACTGGCTTGATGCCACCCTAAAAAGATAAAGATCATGGCACCACAGATCGATAGCGGCACAGTCAACAATATAATGATCGGATCTCTGAAACTTTCAAATTGTGCCGCCAGCGCCAGAAAAATAATAATCAACGCAAAAAAGAAGGTCAGTACAAGTGCATTACTTTCTTGCATGAACTGACGAGACTGTCCCCCATAATCGATGCTATAGCCCTGAGGCAAGGATTTAGCCACATTTTGCAGTGCGGTCAGCGCATCCCCCATGGTCACTCCTGGCAAAGCCATGCCGGAAATGGTTGCTGAATTGAGTTGTTGAAAATGATTGATCGATTCTGGAATAACAACCGTCTTGAGATGAACTAATGATGCCAGCTGAACGACCTTGCCAGTGGGCGTCGTGAGGGTATAGTCAAGCAATTGTTCAGGATTTAGGCGCTGACTGCGATCCATTTGCGGAATAACTTTATAGGAACGACCATCCAGGTTGAAAAAATTGACGTATCCCGCGCTGAGCGCTGCCTGGAGTGCTTGTCCAACACTACGCATATCAAGCCCAAGTTGAGCAATCCGATCACGATCCAGACTCAAATCAACCGAGGGTTTGTCATATTTGAGATCATTATCGAGAAACATGAATTTGTGCGTCGCTAATGCCTTCTGCATAAAAGCATCAGAAACCGTTGCAAGATGCGCATCATCATCAGTCGTCTGGATTACAAATTGAATAGGTAAACCACCACCACCACCTGGCAAGGATGGGGGCTGAAAGGCAAACACTTTTGCCCCAACAATGTCATGAAGCCTGGCCTGTAAGATCGGCTGGATATCTGAAGGAGTCCGTTTACGTTCGTTCCAGGGTTTAAATACCATTCCAGCGATACCCGAGTTTAAACCAGCAACTCCCGTCAGTTGAAAAACATGATCTTCTTCAGGAAATGACTTAAATATGGAGTTAATTTGGCTTGCCACCTGACTGGACTGACCAATGCTCGCATTCGGCGCCCCAGTCGCCATGGTAATAATAACCCCTTGGTCTTCCTGGGGGGCAAGTTCCTTTTTGGACATTAGAAATAATACGGACAATAATAGAACGATCAGTAGTGCAAAAACAGAAACGACCGGCAATGATGATAGCGCCAGTTGCAAGCTATGCTGATAACGCCTGCGAAGACGCTCAAACAACTGATCAAGTCGGTGGGCTAGGGAGTCTTCATGTCGGGTGCCTTTGCTCTCGGCACGCAGGAATTTAGAACACATCATTGGCGATAAAGTCAACGCAACAACAGCCGACACGGCCACCGTTCCCGCCAATGTAAAGGCAAACTCGGTAAACAAGGCTCCGGTTAACCCCCCCATAAAACCAATAGGTACATACACAGCAACCAACACGACTGAAATAGCGACAATGGGTCCAGCAAGCTCTCTGGCTCCTAGTAAGGCAGACTGGAAGGGTGTTCGACCCTCCTCGATATGGCGATGTACATTCTCAACAACAATAATAGCATCGTCCACGACCAGACCAATCGCAAGCACCAGCGCTAGCAAAGTCATCAGGTTAATGCTGTAACCCAACACCAACATGATAAAGATTCCCCCCACCAGGGAAAGTGGCATGGCAACAACCGGAATAGCAACCGAACGCAGCGTTCCAAGAAAGAGGAAGATCACCACCGTTACGATAGCAAGAGCTTCAACCAGCGTCGTAACAACATCGTTAATTGCGCTGTTTACATACTTAGTAGCATCATAAACGATCTTTGCTTTAAGCCCTTGCGGTAATTGTTGTTGTAGATCGGGCATCACCTGACGAACGCGCTGAACAACATCAAGCAGGTTTGCCGTTGGTGCCACCTTGATACCGATATAGACCGCACGACGACCATCAAAGGAAACCTGAGTGTCATAATCTTCGGCACCGAGGGTAACTTTGGCGACATCCTCAAGGCGAACGATTTGACCCCTCGATTGCCGAACAATCATGTGCCTGAAATCTTCCAGACTGGTCAGCCCAGTATTGGCCGTAAGATTGACAGTGACTTCCCTTCCATCCGTTCGACCTGCTGCCGAAATATAGTTATTACTGGCCAAAGCTGCCTCGACATCAGCCGCGCTCAGCCCATAGGCCTGAAGCTTTTGCGGATCCATCCACACACGCATGGCAAACTGTCGTTTTCCAAGTATTTCTGCAAGTTGAACACCATCCACAGCTTGCAGTTTAGGCTGAACAACCCGAATCAGATAATCCGTTATGTTATTGGTTGGCAACTGATCGCTGTAAAAGCCAATATACATAGAATCAAGGGTATCACCGACCGTCACCGAAATAATGGGCTGCAAGGTGCCTTGAGGCAATTGATTCAGAACTGAATTAACCTGAGTGGTAACCTCGGTAAGCGCCTTGTTGGGATCATAATTCAATCTCAGATTGGCAGTGATCACACTCGACCCCTGTGTACTTGTCGAGGTCATGTAATCGATCCCCTCTGCCTGGGCAACTGCTGTTTCAAGGGGAGTTGTTATAAACCCGGCAACCAGCGCAGGATCCGCACCGGTGTAAATGGTCGTCACCTTGATCACGGCATTATCCGTCCGTGGGAATTCACGCACCGGCAATAAACTGAACGATCTCAGACCCAGAAAAAGAATGAGCAAACTCAGCGTGGTTGCAAGAACAGGTCTTCGGATAAATAGATCAGTTGCTCGTGCCATTTTACTCTATTCCTCGTTCGGCGCAGCAAGAGATGGGTCCTGTGATGGAGCATGCGTCTGATCCACCTCGATGGTATCGGCATTTTTAAGCAATTGTCCGCCCAAGGTTACCACCGTTTCTCCCTGCTTGATTCCCTGCAGTACAGCGACTCGATCGCCCTGGGTAGCACCGAGTTTGACAAATACCTGATGAACTTTCGCCTGCTCTCCTTGGTGTACTGGGTGATCCGTCACAAATACGACGTTGCCATAAGGATGGTAAACAACCGCCGTCTGCGGAAGTGTCAGCCATTGAACCGGCTTGCCTGTTTCGATGGACACCCGGGCAAACATACCGGGAATCAATCGCCCTTGATCACTGGGCAGCGAGCCCTCGACCATGAGATTACGCGTGACCTGATCGACATCGGAATCAAATGCCAACACCTTGCCTTTCTGCTTCTGGCCCGGCAGCGCATCCACCTCGACATCGATGGGGTCATTCAGATGAACAGCGGGTATCTGGGATTGAGGCAAAGAAAAATCAACCAGAATGGGATCCACACTTTGCAGATGGGCAATATGATCTCCACTGTTCACAAACTGACCGGGGTTCACCGTTACAATACCAATGCGACCATCGAAGGGAGCACGAATTGCCTTTTTGTCGACGGCCACTTTTTCTGCAACCAGTTGAGCCTTCTGCTCATCCAAAATGGCTTTGTCACTCTCGAGCTGAGCTGTCGCTAGAGCATGTGCAGCAACCTGCATCTGGTCTCGGCGAACATTCGCCTGGGCAAGAGCCACAGCAGCCTTGATCTGCTCAATCTGCGCCTGCTCCTGACGGTCATCAAGTTGCACCAGAATTTGGCCTTTGTGAACGTACATACCCGATTGAATATCAACCTGGGTAACCAATCCTGGCGCTTCAGTCCCCAAATCAACGGCATGCAAAGCACGCAAGCTTCCAACAGCACTTATCGTCTGTGGCCAGAATTGTTCCTGTAGAGTCGTCACGGATACATGGACTGGAGGTGGTTTCATTGCAGAAAACTTTTTGATCATAGCCTTGATCTGCATGGCCTTATAACCACCAAGAATGGCAACTACGGCAATAAAAAACCCCAGCATGATCAACATGCGACGCATCATGATCTATTCTCCATACCGTTATTATTTGCCAATAAAAATTAAACAGGCCTGCTCTCAGAACCCAGGATTGAGCTGGAGTTTCCTTGCGCCCCCAAATCCATGAACGAAAAATACAAGTTCATCACTGAACTATAGCGAATCGGCAACATTATCACAATCATGACCATGTCCCGTATTTTTTGTGGTTTGAACTTTCTGCTTAACAGCTCCAGATCAGTTAAACTTGCCGTATCATGTGAACTGGAGTTCCTTTTGATGACTCAAATGACATGGATGCAGTTAGTGAGTGCTGAGCGACTGGGTTCTTCACCTCGACGCAGTGAACGTGCCCGAAGCCCATTTCACAAGGATCATGACCGAATTGTCTTCAGTGCTTCCTTTCGTCGCCTTAATCGCAAAACTCAAGTGCACCCTCTTGCACGCAACGACCAGATTCACACCCGCCTGACCCACTCGCTCGAAGTTGCGTGCGTGGGTCGAACGCTCGGACAACTTTCTGGTGAGTTGCTCCTTGATCAACTTCCAATAGGTATAAGTAGCGCTGATATCGGTGCCATTATCCAGTCAGCTTGTTTGGCTCATGATATAGGTAATCCGCCTTTTGGTCATGCTGGCGAGTTTGCTATTCGCGAATGGTTTCGTGCTCCGGAGCAAAAATCCCTTTTGGATGCCATGCCTCAACATGAAGCGCATGACCTGATCAATTTTGAAGGCAATGCCCAGGGGCTGCGCATCCTTACCCAAACCGAGCATCACCCTTTTTTGGGCGGCATGCGCCTGACCTACGCCACACTGGGAGCTTATCTCAAATATCCTTGGACAGGTCGTGGCCTGAATCATGAGGATAAACTTCCCAAGTTCGGTTGCAATCACTCTGAAGTTGAAATTCTACGCGTCATTGCCGGGCAACTTGGCTTGATCGAGACTGGCACTGACCGATGGTGCCGTCATCCCTTAGCTTACCTGATGGAAGCTGCCGATGATATTTGTTACGCCCTGATTGATTTGGAAGATGGCATCGAAATGGGCATCATTCCCTACAAAGACGTAGAACCTATTTTGCTCGGCATTCTGGCGAATTGCGACGTGCCCCCTGAAGTTGACTCGACACATTCAACGGACCAGCATCGCATTGCCGCCTTGAGAGGTGCCGCATTCAATATTCTGGTTCAGGCCGTTGCTGAGTGTTTTGTCCATTCTCAAAATTTACTTCTGAACGGACAGTTTCAGGGGGCCTTGCTGGACCACGTCCCTACGCACCTGAGCGAAGGCATCGGAAAGGCAAAAATGCTGGCGAGCGAGCGAATATTCAAAAATCCCCGCAAAGCTCAAATAGAACTCGGAGCCTATTCAACTCTGGGTGTACTGCTCGCCCACTTCGTTGAGGCAAGTTTGGCTGATTTTCGAAGACAACCCCTCAGTTTCCGCCACAGCCGGCTTCTGGATATACTATCTGCCCACGTCCATCAGCCAGCAGACTCCGTGTACAGCTGCTGCTTGCGCGCACTCGATTTCATATCAAGTCTTTCTGATCATCATGCAGTAGAATTGGCGCAAAGCCTGTCTGGAATGGGTGCTTATGACTAGAAGGCAAATCCTGCAAATCCTGCTATGCTTCCCAAATCGTTTATGAGGAGTACACTATGGCGCGCATTCTGATTGTTGAAGACTCTCCGACTGAACAGACAGCCTTGCAGCGTTTGTTAGTTCAGCATGGCCATCAGGTTTGGGCGGCTGTCGATGGTAATGAAGCCCTGAAACTCGCCCAGGAACATCGTCCTGACCTGATCTTCATGGATGTTGTCATGCCCGGGCTCAATGGGTTTCAGGCTACTCGTGAACTCAAAAAGAGTGCTGAAACTGCTGAAATTCCCGTTGTCATGATTACCAGCAAAACCCAGGATAGCGATAAATTCTGGGGCATGCGTCAAGGAGCCAAGGCATATCTATGTAAGCCTGTGGCAGAAAAAGATATTCTTGATGTCATTCAGTCGGTGCTGGGTTCCTGAGTGCCGAATTGGCTGAAGGTTCATCCACTCCGGGAACTAATGGCGTTGTATCGGGCGAGGATTTTATGACTGCTCCTCCTTGTGGTGGTTGTGAGGATGAAATCGTTGCGCTTTGCTTCATGTCTTCTATGATGGCAGCCACATTTTTTGGATAGGGCTTGGTCTGGACTCCAAAGTCCCGCACCTCGCCAATCGATTGTGCTTCCATCTTGTTTTTGAAGTCGCCAAAAACAGAT
>JAJZUM010000156.1 GCA_021848605.1 Pseudomonadota bacterium
TAAAGGCGAAGCCATTGTCTGTTGATCGACCCCACCCGGTAATAGAGACATTTGATACAGTACGTCCAACAGTCGGGCCTGGTTTTCCGCTCGTTCCATTTGACGTGACATCCAGTAGACAGCATCTGCAGTTCGACTCAGCATAAGGCACCTTTGTCAAAATTTGGGTCTTGAAATGTTAAATCTGACTCGGCAATCCAGGTATCCTTCGTTCCTCCGCCTTGTGAAGAGTTCACCACCAAAGAGCCTTCCTTGAGCGCGACTCGTGTGAGCCCACCCGGAACGATACGAATGGATTTCCCCATAAGCACAAAGGGTCGAAGATCTATATGTCGGGGGGATAGCATGTCTCCACTATAGGTAGGACAAGTTGAAAGGGCCAGCGTTGGTTGGGCAATGTAGGCTGAGGGGTGGGCAAGGATGCGTTTTCGGAACTGCTCAATTTCATCAGGTGTTGCATGAGGTCCAACCAGCATCCCATAGCCCCCGGACCCCTGAGCTTCTTTGACAACCAGGGTTTCAAGATTTTCCAGGGTATAGTCAAGATCCCCTGGTTCTTGGCAACGGTACGTTGGTACATTGGCAAGTACAGGATCTTCACCCAGATAAAAACGGATCAGTTCAGGAATAAGTGGATAGATCGATTTGTCGTCAGCAATTCCATTACCAACAGCATTGACGATACTGACGTTCCCCCGGCAGTAGGCATCCATTAAACCGGCTACACCGAGTACGGAGTCAGACCGAAAAACCTTTGGATCCAGAAATTCATCATCAATGCGTCTGTAAATCACATCGATTTTCTCAAGGCCGGAGGTGGTTTTCATGAAAACCCGGTGTTCCCGCACGACAAGATCACTAGCTTCAACCAGTTCAACGCCCATATTCTGGGCAAGATAAGCGTGTTCAAAATAAGCGGAGTTGTACCGTCCAGGGGTAAGGACTACAACGGTAGGCGAGCTGCTGGCATTTGGAGACGCTTCACAGAGGCTTTCGTAAAGGTAATCAGGATATTGATGTATGGGTGCAATATGCTGCTGAATAAAAAGTTCTGGGAAAAGGCGCATCATCATGCGCCGGTTTTCCAGCATGTAGGAAACCCCGGATGGTGTTCTTAAGTTATCTTCAAGAACATAGTAGGTGCCATCAGCATCGCGGACGATATCAATTCCACAGATGTGGGCGTGGATGTTATTAGGCAAATCGACTTGTTGCATCACACTTTGGTAGCATGGGTGTCGATCGATATCATCGTGATCAAGAATACCCGCAGACACCAGGTTACGGTTATGATACGCGTCATCCAGAAACGCATTGAGTGCTCTTGCGCGCTGTTCCAGCCCACGTTCGAGATATTTCCACTCAGTTACAGGAATAATGCGAGGAACGGTGTCAAACGGAATCGTTCGTTCAGCCAAGGTTCCATCGCCATAGACAGAAAATGTAATCCCTATTCGGTGAAAAAGCTCAAAGGCTTCCTCTCTCCTGGCCTTCATGTCTTCAACTGAGTGGGCATGCAGCCAATGAGCATAAGCCTGGTAGTGCTCACGGATCTGCCCTTTTCCAGCAAACATCTCGTCAAAAAAATGTGCGATTGGAGCACGTGCTATCGAGTCATCAGGTGTTGGCATGTTCAAGCTCACAAGATCATGATAGACCTTGCCAATGCAGGGCTTATGCCAAGTCAGAAAGGGTGATTTACACTAAAAGCGCACCAATTGTGTGCGAATGATCATGCTCGATTCCATGAACGACCCAGGAAAGGGCGGTGATTAGCTTGAAGTGCAGCCCCGCTTTTGACTGCGCAACCAATTCATGACTTTTCCACCAAGCGATTGCTTGGTTATGCGTTCAGCAAACACAACCGATTCATACAGGCCATCTAGAGAAATGCCCGTGTGAAGTCCCTGTTGTTCACAAAGATAGACCAGATCTTCTGTGGCAATATTCCCTGTGGCTCCTGGTGCAAAAGGACATCCCCCTAGAGCTCCTACACTGGAGTCGAAGCGACGAATGCCCAGATCAAGTCCCGCTTGGGCAATCGCTATTCCCATACCGCGGGTGTCGTGCAGGTGCAGGCCGATGTGATGCGAATCAACTAAGCTAAACAAGTTCTTGATGATTATGCGCGCCAGTTTGGGATTACCAGCGCCAATAGTATCTGCAATCATGAAATGTTTTGCGCCAGCACGAAGCAAACTTTCAGCGAGATGCAGGACTACATCAGGTTTAATGAAGCCTTCATAGGGGCAGCCCATTGCCCCACTGAGGTGGGTATGTACAATGACTGAGTCTACCTGTGCCCTAGCATAAAGCTCAGTGAGGCCGTGCAGTACCTCTTCTGTAGTTCTGTTGAGATTTTTTCGATTGAATGAATCTGTTGTTGCAATCACAACACCCAGTTGCGAGTAGCCTGCACGAACAGCTGCCTTGTAGCCATGAAGATTGGGTACAAGCGCACTGAGTTGTCCCGATTCAATATGGGGACGTTCGACCCGGAGATAGGCCAGCATAGACTCGGTAAGTTGTTGGGCGTCGGCCATTTGGGGTACTGCCTTGGGGCTAACGAAACTGGTAACCTCAAGGTGTTGCAGACCCGCATCAAACAAAGACCATGCCAGGGCAAGTTTGTCCGCCGTTGTCACGATATGAGGCTGATTCTGGAGGCCATCGCGTAAAGCAACATCCTGGATAATGACTTGATCAGGCATGATGGTGTATCCATGCAATTGGGGTATGATAGGACATTCTAGGATATATTAATGAGTTCGGGTATTTACCCGTTAGGCATAAATCATTTGAGGTGCTGACTGATGCAACAAGAAGATACCGAATTGGCTTTGTTTCGCGAAAGTGTGCAGAGGTTCCTGCGTGATCAATGCCTTCCACACTATGTTGAATGGGAAAGAAAATCCTGGATGCCAAGAGAAATATGGTCGATTCTCGGTGAAAACGGTTATCTTTGTGTCGATCAGGATGAGGCATATGGCGGATCAGGTGTTCCCTTTGAGTATTCTGCAGTGGTTCTCGAAGAAGCATCGCGGTTGGGTCTTGGTTCGCTGGCAACCGGACTTTCTGTGCACTCGGATATTTGTGCGCCATATATTCAGCATATGGGAACTGATACCCAGAAAACCTATTGGTTGCCAAGGCTTGTATCAGGGAAGACTGTTGCTGCCATTGCCATGACCGAGCCAGGAGCAGGTTCCGACTTGCAAGGTATGCGTAGTACGGCAATTCGTCAGGATGATGGTTATATTTTGAATGGATCCAAAACCTTCATAACTAATGGTCAGCATGCAGATATGGTGATCGTCGCCGCCAAGACTGATCCACAGGCTGGCGCAAAAGGCGTGTCGCTATTTCTGGTAGACACCAGTTTGCCGGGATTCCAGAGGGGGAGAAAGCTGGAAAAACTCGGTTTGCACAGTCAGGATACCTCGGAACTGTTTTTTGATCAGGTGCATTTGCCACTTGATGCGCTTCTTGGCCAGGAAGGCCAAGGTTTTGGTTATTTGATGCAGGAACTGCCACGGGAAAGACTGGCCATTGCTATTACAGCGGTTGCCGCCGCTGAGGGTGTTTTCGAAGAAACAAAAAATTATGTTATGCAAAGGCAGGCTTTTGGCAAGCCCCTCAGTCAATTGCAAAATACCCGATTTGTGCTGGCACAATGCCTGACGGATATTCGATGTACCCGCGCGTTTCTGGATGAGTGCAAGAGACTGTATTCGATGGGAGAACTCGATGTACCCACGGCAGCCATGATTAAAATGGCAGCTACAGAGCTACAAAACAAGGTTGCAGATTCGTGTCTGCAATTGCATGGAGGCTATGGATACATGACAGAATATGCGGTTGCCCGCGCTTTTGTCGATGCCCGGGTGCAGCGGATTTACGGTGGTACCAATGAAATCATGAAGGAAGTAATTGCAAGATCTATTCTGGGGCGTTGACATCCTCCCCGACGGGGTCGACGTGAGTCAGCACGTCGACGACCCGGTGATTTTGCATGATGCGCTCTTGAGCTGTCTCGGCTATGGCGTGTCCTTCACGAACCCTGAGTGCGCCGTCGATTTCAAGGTGGACGTCAACCATAAGCATGTCGCCAACTTTCCGGGTTCTCAAGTTGTGCAATCCAAGTACCCCTGGAGTAGCAAGAATTGTAGCCTGTATGGCCTCATACTCTTCCTTGGATGCAGAACGATCCATGAGGTCATTGAGCGATTCCCAGGCGAAAACACCACCCATCCTAAGCACCATGAGTCCAACAATCAGGGCTGCAATAGGATCAAGAATGCGGTATCCCAACTGATTCCCCATAATGCCCAAGGCAACCATAAGTGATGACCATGAGTCAGAGCGGGCATGCCATGCATTGGCAATCAGCATGGAAGAACGAATCCGGGTGGCAACATGCAGCAGGTAACGAAACAGGATTTCCTTGCTGATCAAGCCAAAGAGGGCAATGATGATGCCCAGTCTGCTTATAGTATGCAGAAGCTCAGGACTTTGCAGGCGATCAACCGCCTTCAGAACCATTTCTGCACCTGTGATGAGTAGGATACAGCCGAGTACTAACGATGCAGCATTTTCAAACCGATAGTGTCCATAGGGGTGATCTTCATCAGCGTGCCGGTGACTATGGTGATTGGCCAAAAGAACAACACCATCAGAAAAAAGATCGGCGAGTGAGTGAATGCCATCAGCAACCAACCCTTGGGAGTGGCTGAGGTATCCGCTGACTATTTGAACAACAGCCAGCATGGAGTTGACCGCAACACTGACAAAAGTGCTTTGTTGTGCAGCAAGGCGTCGCTCTTCTGTGGGGTTTGTCAGTGGGTCTGCCATGATTCTGGGAATTCCATGGGTTGATATAGGTGATCGTCAACGAATATTTTTTAATAGTACGCATAATAATTGATTTAAGTCCATTTCTGGACAAAAATAATGGTGATTAAAGGCCAAGTTCCCAAGAGAGTACTTTCACTTGCTACTTGTCTGTCTTATGATTCACGCACTGTGTGGTACATGATGTCCGATTCTGGGATGTTCGACTGGTTGAGTTGAATGGTGCAGGAGAGCTGATTGATGGCCCCTATGGATTCGGTTGCAGAAAACTGGTCGTTTGCGGTTTATGTGTTGGGTGTACTTTTTGTCTGTATATTTATGTTGATTCTCCCTCCATTTCTTGGCGGCAGGGCGCGTGGGCGAGCCAAAGAAGATCCCTTTGAGTCAGGTGTTGTGGGTCAGGGTCATGCCCAGATTCGTTTTTCAGCCAAGTTTTATCTTGTCGCAGTCATGTTTGTACTGTTCGATGTTGAAGCGCTTTTTCTCTATGCTTGGGCAGTCTCGGTTCGACAGACAGGCTGGATTGGTTTTTTTGAGGCAACTACATTCATTCTTGTATTGCTTGCGGGCCTGATCTATCTCTGGAAGGTGGGTGCTCTGGACTGGGCTCCGGCGCAAAGACACCGTCATCCTCTTCCCCATAATGTCCGTCAGGAAAAACCTTGAGATTTTCAGACATGAAATACACTCTCACCCGAGCGAACGAGCAAACCGAAGGCCAGCGTTACCCCATGCAGGACAATACGACTGTTGATCTGGAAAGTGAGCAGTTGCATCGCAATGTGTTTTTAGGCCGTCTTGAGGACATGGTGCACGGTGTGGTCAACTGGGGTCGCAAGAATTCCATCTGGCCTTATAACTTCGGGATATCCTGCTGCTATGTGGAAATGGCTACTGCGTTCACAGCGCCTCATGATCTGGCGCGTTTCGGTTCAGAAGTCATTCGTGCTTCTCCGCGTCAGGCAGACCTCATAGTGATTGCAGGTACCTGCTTTATGAAAATGGCTCCCGTGGTTCAACGTCTTTATGAGCAGATGCTTGAGCCTAAGTGGGTGATTTCCATGGGAGCATGTGCAAACTCGGGTGGCATGTATGACATCTATTCAGTTGTGCAGGGCGTTGATAAGTTTTTGCCCGTGGATGTCTATATTCCTGGTTGCCCCCCACGACCTGAGGCATTCTTGCAGGCGCTTATGTTGTTACAAGATTCAATAGGTAAAGAACGTCGGCCTTTGTCATGGGTAGTTGGTGAGCAAGGTGTTTATAAGGCTCAAATGCAGCCCGAACGCGACCGGAAGCAGGCTGAGCGCATAGCAGTAACCAATTTACGGACACCTGATCAGGTATAGAACCCTTCCAGGGTGCTGGCGATAACGATATAGGATTACAACGGATGACTGCGGACAAACAGGGGTATCCCGGTAGCCAACATGAAGTGGTCCGGGAGATTGCAGAGCAATTTGAACAAGGACTGTGGGTCTATCAATCAACAGTGGATGCTGTGCCTACCCTCTGGGTTGATCGGTCCATTTTGTTGGATATATTGTCCTTTCTGAAAACATTGCCTCGCCCCTACAGCATGCTCCTTGATCTTTCTGGTCTTGATGAGCGTATGCGCGTACACCGCGAAGGCCTGCCTGCATCGGACTTCACGGTTTTCTATCACTTGCTGTCCATAGACCGAAATAGTGACGTC
>JAJZUM010000157.1 GCA_021848605.1 Pseudomonadota bacterium
GACAGCAAGGCTCTGATTTTATGCATGTCAGGCCTGAAGTTCAAAAACAGTTCAATGACAAAGTCCAGGAACAGGCCAACAAAACCGTATGGGCAAGCGGTTGTACCAGTTGGTATCAACAGGCTGACGGACGTAATTTTGCCATATGGCCTTGGTCAACCTGGAAATTCTGGCTGGAAACCCGCAGGGTCAACCCGAATGCATTCATTTTCGGCCAGGCCACAGCAACAACCAAAAAGGTGAAACACTCCATCAGGCAAGAATCCGTCATGTGACGGTCGGGTCCGGTTCTGCCCAGTTCCGGACCCATTTTGATAGCCTCACTGCTGATTGCTATTCCAGGTCGGCATCTCAGCGAAGAATACGACCCAAAAGCATTGCACCAAAGCTGAGCCAAACGGTTATGCTGCGCTTCGTACTGAATATGCAGAAGTCGAACGCAAGCTGTCCGCTGAGCGTAAACACTCACATGGGGAGCTTGCCAACCAGATTCTCGGACTGGGTAATAGCATCCAGTCCGAAACCCTGTCTTATCGCGCTTTCCAGAAGAATTACGGCAAAAGCGTGAAAGTCAGAGCGGCAGGAATGTTCGTCGAACAATTGCGTCGCAAGGCTGAAAGTGCTGGCGGCAAGTTGATTGATTTGCACACATGGTCGCTGAAGCTGTCGCAGTACGATCACCCGACAAAAACCTACACTAAAAAGCCGCTCAGTCAGCGGTGGCATGTGCTGGGAGATGGGTCTGGCGTTGTACAGCGGGATGTGTATTCGGCATTTATCGAAGCGCTGTGGGCGGCTCAGAAACCTGCGCTGCTGCAAACGGGGTGGTTGCGTTCTGAACCTGCGAAGATCGAGCCTTTCGGCAAGATCGCGGTGGCTACACCGTCAGAGCAGGTCGTTTGCAATAGAGGGCTTGCCGTTGGTCATGGACGGGATGCTGTAGTCGCAAGACGAGAGCCCGGAGACCCCAACGGATTCGCCCTTGGAACCCCCTGCCTTTCTTAAGACCCCCGTGGGTTCAGGGGTAGGCATGGGGAGGTTTAGCTGACTGCTTCGGTTTCTTCAACATCCAGATGCAAGTGATCGTTTTCAACCGTCACATGAACCCGGCCCCCATGGTCGGCAAGTTCACCAAAAAGGATTTTCTCGGCAAGTGTCTTCTTCAGTTCTTCCTGAATCAGCCGGGCCATGGGCCTTGCACCCATGCTGCGGTCATATCCTTTTGTCGCTAGCCAGGTTCGCGCCTCTTCATCCACCTCAATGATGACATGTTTGTCGTCCAATTGGGCCTGAAGTTCCACCAGGAACTTGTCAACAACACTTTCAATGACTTGTTGATTCAGTGCGGCAAACTGGATTACGGCATCAAGCCGGTTGCGAAACTCGGGCGAGAAAAATTTGCGCAAGGTTTCCATGGCATCGCTACTATGATCCTGATGCATAAAGCCCATGGATTTATGCGCCAGTGCTTCGGCACCCGCATTCGTGGTCATCACCAGAATGACATTACGAAAATCAGTCTTTCTGCCATTATTATCCGTCAGAGTCCCATGATCCATAACCTGCAGCAGCAGATTAAATACATCAGGGTGTGCTTTTTCAATCTCATCGAGCAGCAGCACAGAATGAGGGTGTTTGCTGACGGCTTCCGTCATCAGCCCCCCCTGATCAAAACCGACATAACCCGGAGGTGCACCTATAAGCCGGGACACTGTATGGCGTTCCATATACTCAGACATATCAAAACGCAGCAGTTCAAGGCCAAGTGATTTGGCGAGTTGTCGGGTGACTTCGGTCTTGCCCACACCGGTTGGACCCGCAAACAGGAAACAGCCAATCGGTTTCTCTGGAGACTTGAGACCGGCTCGCGACAATTTGATGGCAGAAGACAGCGCGGTAATGGCTTCGTCCTGACCAAAAACCGTCATGCGCAGATCGCGCTCAAGATTGCGCAGAACCTCTTTGTCATCAGCGGACACCGATTTCGGGGGAATTCGAGCAATTTTGGCAACGACTTCCTCAATCTCGGCCACACCGATAATCTTTTTACGACGGCTGGGCACCTGCAAACGCTGGTAGGCCCCCGCCTCATCAATCACATCAATCGCCTTATCGGGTAAAAATCGTTCATTGATATAACGGTCTGCCAGTTCGGCAGCCACTTGCAAGGCCTTGTCGGCGTAACGCACACCATGGTGTTCCTCAAAGCGCGACTTAAGTCCTCTGAGAATCTGGTAGGTTTGTTCGACGGTGGGTTCCTTGATGTCAATTTTCTGGAAACGTCGTGCCAAAGCCCGGTCTTTCTCAAAGATGCCGCGATATTCCTGATACGTTGTAGAGCCCATGCATTTGAGGGTACCCGAAGCCAGCAACGGCTTGATCAAATTGGACGCATCCATCACCCCACCTGAGGCAGCACCCGCACCAATAATGGTGTGAATTTCATCAATGAACAGGATGGCGCCATCCTGCTTGCGCAATTCTGCCAATAAGGCCTTGAGCCGCTTTTCAAAATCGCCACGATACTTGGTACCTGCCAACAAGGCACCGAGATCAAGTGCGTACACCGTTGACTGGGCAATCGCCTCAGGAACCTTGCCATCAATAATCAGTAAAGCCAGACCTTCGGCAATCGCCGTCTTGCCTACTCCCGGCTCACCGACCAGCAAGGGGTTGTTCTTGCGCCGACGGCAAAGTACCTGAATGGCACGCTCAATTTCATCTTCACGACCCACCAGGGGGTCGATACGTCCCTGACGCGCCTGTTCATTAAGGTTGGTGGTATAAGCTTCAAGGGGACTATTACCTTGTGGCTCGGCAGAAGATTCTTCCTCAACCGAGTCTTGCTGCTGTTCCTGCTGGGCGGGATCGTTGACCTTAGCAATACCATGCGAGATATAGTTCACCACATCGATCCTGCTGATGGTCTGGTGCTTGAGAAGATAGACCGCCTGGGATTCCTGTTCGGAAAAAATGGCCACCAGAACATTGGCGCCATTGACTTCCTTTTTGCCGGAGGACTGTACATGGAAAACAGCTCGTTGCAAAACCCGCTGAAATCCCAACGTTGGCTGGGTTTCCTTATTGGGGTCATGCATCGGAATCAGCGGGGTTGTCTCATCGATAAAATGGCTTAGATCCCGGCGCAAGGCATTAAGATCGGCACCGCAGGCCTTCAGAACCCGCAAAGCTGACTCGTTATCAAGCAAGGCCAACAATAAATGTTCAACCGTCATGAACTCGTGCCGCTTGGTTCGAGCCTCACGGAACGCATAATTCAGGGTAACTTCAAGATCCTTGCTCAGCATGTTTGTGTTACCTCATTCAGGCCCGCTCAACACGACACATCAGTGGGTGCTGGTTTTTTTGGGCATATTCAATCACCTGCATGGCCTTGGTTTCTGCGACATCACGGGTATACCATCCAACCGCTGCCTTTCCCTGAACATGAACCTGCATCATCACCTGGGTTGCCTGCTCCTCGCTCAACCCAAAAAAAATCGTTAAAACTTCTACAACAAATTCCATGGGTGTGTAGTCATCATTCAGCACCACAACACGATACATTGGGGGTGGTGCCAACTGAGGACTCTGCTGGGCTGTCAGCACTTCTCCCTCTTCACCCTCCTGGGGAGTTATATGTGCGGCAGCAACAACATTCCGTTGATCTATTAATACTAGCTCAGAATCGTGGAAATTTCTCATGCCACCTACTCGTTCATTCAACAGCCCGTGGCCGGATCGCACGTTCATATTACAGTCATCCATCAGATGGGGGCTTGACAGCAAGATTACAATGCCACATCGTTCTGCTCGCACAATCCTGATCCTGGATGCGGATTGGCGTAACAACAAAAAACATACCATAAGATGCACCGGGACAGCGAGGGCCGATCCCGGAAGAACACTCAAGGAGGATTCAAATCATGATGACGGGTACTGTCAAGTGGTTTAACAACACCAAAGGCTACGGCTTTGTGCGTGCTGACCACTGCGACGATGATCTTTTCGTACACTATTCCTACATTCAGATGGAAGGCTATCGAAGCCTTAAAGCCGGCCAACGCGTGAGCTTTGAAATCACCAACAAAGACCACGGACTGCACGCCATCAACATCCAACTGCTGTCTCTAGGGACCCAGAACGAACCCGACCACGCGCAAGCCTGCGCCGAACCAGCCTGAAGCTGGTCGGCACGGCGTTCGCCATCAGTCCATGTGGCGAATGATGGCGTTCCCGAACTCGGAACAGCTGAGCAAAGTTGCATCCGGCATCAGGCGTTCAAAGTCATAGGTAACGGTCTTGGCATCAATCGCACCACTCATGCCCTTGATAATAAGATCGGCAGCCTCCGACCAGCCCATATGGCGTAGCATCATTTCTGCAGAGAGAATGATCGACCCAGGGTTGACCTTGTCCAGACCCGCATATTTCGGGGCTGTGCCATGTGTTGCCTCAAACATGGCAACTGAGCCACCAATATTGGCACCCGGAGCGATACCAATGCCCCCCACTTCAGCAGCGAGTGCATCCGAAATATAATCACCATTGAGATTCAGTGTTGCGATCACCGAATATTCGGCAGGACGCATCAGAATCTGCTGAAGGAAAGCATCCGCAATGACATCCTTGATGATAATGGGCTTGCCATTTTTTGGATTCTTCATCTGCATCCATGGCCCGCCATCAATCAGCTCAGCGCCATAACGTTCATGCGCCAGTTCATACCCCCAATCCCTAAAAGCACCCTCGGTGTACTTCATGATGTTGCCCTTGTGGACAAGGGTGACCGAGGACTTGTCGTTGTCAATGGCATACTGAATAGCTTTGCGTACCAGACGCTGGGTTCCTTCTTTGGAAACCGGTTTAATGCCAATGCCGCAGTTTTCCGGAAAGCGAATCTTGACCACGCCCATTTCTTCACGCAAAAACTTGATAATCTTCAATGCTTCAGGACTGTCTGCCTTCCATTCAATCCCAGCATAAATATCTTCAGAGTTTTCGCGGAAAATAACCATGTCGGTGAGTTCCGGATGCTGAACCGGACTAGGAACACCATTGAACCAGCGCACCGGCCGCATGCAGACATAGAGATCAAGTTCCTGGCGCAAAGCTACATTCAACGAACGCATGCCACCACCCACTGGGGTGGTCAGCGGGCCTTTGATACTGATGACGTATTCTCGCAAAACTTCCAGAGTCTCCTCAGGCAACCATACATTAGGGCCATAGACCCGGGTAGCTTTTTCACCACAGTAGGTTTCCATCCAGGAGATCGCCCGCTGGCTGCGGTATGCTTTCTGCACAGCAGCATTAACGACCTTGATCATGACGGGCGATATATCGACGCCGATACCATCCCCTTCAATATAGGGAATGATTGGAAAATGTGGCACATTGAGGGACAGGTCAGCATTGACAGTAATTTTGTCACCATCTGCCGGCACCTTGATCTTTTGGTATCCCATTCGTTTGGTACTCCCTGGTTAAACGTTTGTAACGATAATGGATGTGCAAATAACATCAGTGGACACGGCGACACATCAAGCCGCTCCAGACAGCGACAGTATAGACCCGTTCAATAAAAAAAAATTGATCGAGTGCAAGAAGGAGTGCAATCCTGACAACATTTTCATGCATGGCATTGCCTGAGAGGATGAGCCTCCCAGCACAACATTCAGGCTTTTTTTCATCATCGATACCAAACCAGAACACCGAACAGGTATGAGGCCAAGGTGAGCGAAGCACAGAATTCAGCCACATACGAGAAGTTTTCCTAGGACAGGCAGCTCTGTCAAATATCGTTGTCAATGCCTATTCAGCCATCTATACTAAGCTCGGTCAAATGTCTGAAAGCCTTTACGAACATACTGATACTGATGGGCGAAAAGCAGCACCGAGGGAATGTTTTGGTCTTGAACAACAATGTTGCTGCAATTTTTGGCAAAGAGCCTGTAAACATAACCGGATTCTGTAACACGCCCCCTTAACCAATGAGGATCGCCATGAGCCATGACGATGTGATTACGCTTGCCCAGGTTGCACGTAAAGCAACCAGCATACTTCCCCACCTGCCAACCATGCTAAAAGGTTTGCGCATCAGCAATGATACCGACCCTCAAAAAACCGTTGGTTTAGGATGGGCCATCGAGCAGGCCGCACGTCACAACCCACATGGACCGGCTGTGCTCTATCAGGATCAGCGCTTTACTTATACCCAGTTCAACCAGTGGTCCAACAGAATCGCCCATTATTTTCTGGGTCAAGGGTTTGCCAAGGGTGATGTCGTCGCCGTTTTTATCGAAAACCGTCCTGAACTTCTGGCGACCGTCGTTGGCCTGGCCAAAATAGGCGTGGTTGCCGCCCTGGTCAATACTTCGCAACGGGATCGTGTTCTTACCCACTCCATCAACCTGGTAAAACCTCGTGCCGTCATTATCGGCGATGAACTGATCAATCCGTTCCGGGAAGTCCGTCCCAATCTGGCCATTGAGCAAGAAAGT
>JAJZUM010000158.1 GCA_021848605.1 Pseudomonadota bacterium
AGTATGTACGTTTTATGGAAGCTACCAAAAAGAAGCGATCACGATCTGACCCCAATGCCCCACAGCAACGGAAGATGCACATACCCTTTTCCGTTCCGTGCGACGAACCTTTCTGATTATCCCTGTCAAAACCATCAACCACAAACCCCGCCTCCTGGCCATACATGCCACGGAGGCGGTTTTATACCTACAAAATTACGCTGCAGAATTAGGCGGTTTTACACCTTCGTTAACACCTATCCTGGATACATGAAGTATAAGGGGTATAATGATCTTACCGATAAACTACATCAGGTGGTTCACTTCGGGGTGCCACGACTTCTTCCAACTCGGAATGAATAGTCAAATAAATCAAGTCGTTACAGCGTGTTATAGCGAAATCGGGCAGATCTCACCGCTTCCGCCAATATATTTAAACTCATGCTCCTCGAACACTTAAGTCTGAGCTGGATTCCAGTTGCCACCCGGATTCAATGTCTCGCGCAGATGGCGATCATGAGCATTCGGGCCTAGCCAAATCTGAAAAAACCAGTTGGCAAACTCGGTATCGGGAATTTCGGCAGTTGGGATGTTGTTCAGATAAAAACGGGCACCGAGACCTGGTTGGTAGTATCCGGTAAAGGTGTCTCCAGAATGTACGGACCGAAATGCCTGTTCCATTTCCAGATTCCATTTCTTCAGGGTTTGCTGTGGCCAGTGGCCATGCATGCGATTCAGTTCCTGGTCGGTAGTAGAAATCAAATGGGCCTGGCTGATTGGGATGAAGTAATGAATGCTCAAGGTGAATGTCTGGTTTGCTTGTACAGGACAGTTAGCACTAAACAGCTCAGCCTGATAGATGGACCAGCCCAAAAAACGAAACTGACCTTGGCCACACCGTTGTAGTGGATTTTGGGCATGAATCTCGGTTGCGCAAAGCAAACTGAGCCATAGGGTTAGCCAACGGGTTGTAGTATTTGTAAGGGGCATAATGTTCCTTCGGCAAAATTTGAGCCTTGCTTCCGATCAAGATACCGTGTGGTAACTATTTTTACAATATGGTTTTAATCGTGGCGTGAAAATTCATCATTCATTCGTCAATCTGTCAAGGAATGGTCATAGAGGCTGTCTAGATTGTGGGTATGGACAATATGACCCAATTTCTGGATTCCGGTATGGGGTCATCGGTCTGGGCCGATGCTCATCAGGATGAACCGAATGCATGGATCCGTATGGTTGCAGGTACGGGGGATGTACTTCTCTTCTCCGGGCGAACCTGGGCAGCACGAACAGTGCGCTGGTTCACGGCATCACCCTGGTCGCATGTCGCGATCGTTGTAAATGACCCTCTTATATTCCCTGAACCCTTAGTGCTTGAGGCAACCCGTGCTTCTGATCTTAAGGATCTGTTGCGGGGGCGTCGATCGGGTGATGGTGTGCAGCTTGTTTCTCTTCAAGAAAAACTATGTAGTTATCCAGGGCGTGTGGTATTGAGACGCTGGCCTGGCCACAAGCAACGTCCGGATTCGGAGGCGGTATTTCGGGTTCTTGAAGAATATGGCCGCAGACCTTATCTGGATTATGTCAGGCGTAATGTCCGGCAATGGTTGGGATTGCCGCAGGGGCAAGGTACATTTTGTAGCGAACTTGTGGTCGAGGTTCTGAAAATCTGGGGATTATTGGTACCTGAGCGACCGGCCCGGCTGTATGTTCCAAGGCATTTCTCCGAACAGGCTCTTCCGGAACTGGGCTTGGGTGGCGTTCGAGTTCTCAAGGAAGCTTAAAAAAACAGTGATTTTCGGCCAGCCTGTATCAAGGTGACACTTCAATAACAAATGGATTGGGTATGTTAGGCTGAATTGGCTATGCTATCTGTAATCTTTTTAGAAGGTGGATGAAATGGCTGATTCGCAGATCCGAACCGAAGATACGAACGTACCATCCGATGTCTTTGTTCATGCTTTTGAACAGGTGCCGGTACCCTTGGCAATTCTGGATCAACAGGGACGCTGGCGGGTGGCCAATGCCTGTATGCGTGATATCTTGGGTATGCGCATTCAAGCGGGGGATGACTGGCTTCTGTGTCTGGAAAACCCTGATGAGATGGCCGCTGCCCAGAAATCAGCCCTGGAGGGCGAGCCTCAAACCCAAATTCCAGTGCAATGGACGGCATCCGAGCAGGCGCTCGAGGCATTGGCTTCATTGCGTCGGCTTGATGGCAAAGAACCTGGGCTATTGCTGTCGTTACAGGTGCTTCCAGGGAGTCTGACTCCCGGCATTCAGGATACCGTGACCGGCCTGATTGGTCACGCCCTGTTCATGGATCGGCTGAATCTCGCCATGGCGCGACAGCGGCGTAATCGTAGCGAGCTCTCGCTCATGATGGTTTCGGTTGATAATCTTGTTCCTATTGGGGCACAGCAAGGTCCGTCTACGGCTGATGCAATCGTCCAAGAGGTGGCTGACCGTATACAGTCATGTGTTCGGCGCTCGGATTCTTTGGCCCGACTAGGTGGCGACTCGTTTGCACTCTTGTTTGAAGAAGTCGGCAATTCGTTGGAAGCGATCGCGCTTGCCGGAAAAATTTTTGATGCCTTGCGTCAGGATGTGGTTCTCGATGAGGGAGCCTTCAGTCTGGATATCAGTATTGGTACGGTCATGGCGCGTGGTGAACAGGAAACCTGGCAGTTGATGCAGAAAGTGGATCAGGCTCTTTATCAGGCGCAAAAGAATGGTGGCAACACGTACGAGATGGTGGTGTGAGTCTGTAGGGATAAATTCATCAAAAGTTTTTGATTCTCTCTTGATTATTAGGGCTTGTCTCTATACATTTTCGCAGCGGCGGATCGGGCAATGTCAGCGTCGTGGGTAGGCCGGAGAACCTCGTTCGGCGGGGGGGAACGGAGGTTTGGTCCAGTTAGGGGTTTGTACTTATGACACGTCTTTCAGATTACTGCACTGAGTCCGAATGGGCAAAGATCAAGAACTTTTCCGAGGGTAAAGAAACGCCTTTCCTGGTTGTTGATCTGGATATCATCAAGCAGAAGTATGATGAGTTGATGAATTGCTTTCCGATGGCAAAGATCCACTATGCGCTCAAGGCTAATCCAGGAGCTCCTGTGATTGAGACCTTGCGTGACATGGGCAGCAATTTTGATATTGCTTCGATTTTTGAGCTGAACAAAGTGCTGGATTCGGGTGTTTCCCCCGATCGTATTTCTTATGGCAATACCATCAAAAAGGCAGCTCATGTGCGTTATGCCTATGAGCGAGGTGTGCGCCTGTTTGCAACAGATTCCAAAGCTGACTTGCAGAATATCGGTGAGAATGCCCCTGGCTCAAAGATTTTTGTGCGCATTCTGGTAGAGGGTGGAGAGACTGCTGAATGGCCTCTGTCGCGTAAATTTGGCTGTCATCCGGATATGGCGATTGATCTTCTGGTTCAGGCCAAGGGCTTGGGCCTTGTTCCCTATGGCATTTCTTTTCATGTCGGTTCACAGCAGCGTGATATCGCTGTTTGGGACGCGGCACTTTCCAAAGTTAAATACATGTTTGACTGGATGCGTTACGAAGAAAATGTTGAGTTAAAAATGATCAACATGGGTGGAGGTTTTCCGGCGAATTACATTTCCGAAGTTAACCCGATCAATGTCTATGCCGAAGAAATTCTTCGCTACCTGCATGATGACTACGGTGATGAATTACCAGAGATCATTCTGGAGCCGGGTCGTTCGCTTGTGGGTGAATCCGGAGTTCTTGTTTCTGAGGTGGTTCTGATTTCCCGTAAATCCCGTACTGATCTGAAACGTTGGGTTTATGTTGATGTTGGCTTGTTTCAAGGGCTGATTGAGACGCTCGGTGAATCAATCAAGTATCCGCTTTACTGTGAAAAAATGGACCAGCAGGGTGGCGAGAAAGCTGGTTCTGTGGTTTTGGCGGGTCCAACCTGCGATTCGACCGATATCATGTATGAACAGGTTTCTTATGCGTTGCCGCACAACCTGGCAGTCGGTGATCGTATTTACTGGCTAACCACCGGAGCCTATACCAATTCTTATTCATCGGTTGAATTTAATGGTTTCCCGCCATTAAAGACTTATTTTCTGCCCTGAACTTCCGAGACCAGCTCCAGGATCCTGTTCTGGAGCTCGGGCATGAAGGACAAGGGTAGACTGTGTCCGAGCCCATCGACCAGATGCAGACGGCTGCCGGGAATAAGTTCGGCAAGCCGTTTCCCTGCCTTCCATGAAATCAACGGATCATCCTTACCATGAATGATTTGGGTAGGTACTGCAATTTTTCGGGTTAGGGCGCTGATATCGCCTGTTGCCAGCACGGCCAGCATTTGACGTGCGACCCCTGATGGGTGATAGCTGCGCTTCAGGGAACGCTCGGCAGATTCAACCAGACGATCAAACTCTGAGCGATAGCCTGAACCATTTAATTGATCCAGAAAACGGGCAACATCTTCAGGGCGAGGCCGCTCAAGGCCTTTAGGCTTGCGACCGCCAAATCCGCCGCTGATCATGGTCCAGAGCATGCTTGGACTAGGTGGTGTCGTGAGGCCACGGCTTAGTGGTGACGTCATGAGCAGGCTGAGCGAGCTGATCCGTTCCGGATGCTGGCTGCAAAGGATCTGGCTGATCATGCCCCCCATGGATATTCCGACAATGTGCGCTTTAATCAGATTCAGCTCATTGATCAGATTAAGGGTATCAAGCGCCATGTCGTGCAGCGTGTAGGGGGCTTCAATGGGCAAACCCAGGCTTGCCATCAGCATGGCACGGTTAACGGGCATACGGGGCCGGAAATTGATTTTTCCCGACAGACCAATATCGCGGTTATCGAAACGAATGACTCGAAATCCTGCCTGTACAAGTCCCTGAACGAGTACATCAGGCCAGACAATTAGTTGTCCTGATAATCCCATGATCAGGACTATGGCTGGGTCCTCTTCTCGGCCCCAGTCTTCATAGTACAGTGGAATAGCTCCGTTCAAGGTGGTTCCGGTGCGACAGCTTGAGGTCATGATCAGTAGGCTCTGCAAATGGGTGCTGGTATCGTAGTATTTCCTCGCAGCTCAGGCATTGGCAGGATTGCCCAACTTCTGCAACAGGGCGTGATAAAAGCCATCATGCCTGCCGGGCATGGCGTAATGTCCGGGCCGGTGATCCTGCGTGTTCAAACAGAGGGCATCAGGATGCTGGTTTAGAAAAGATTGAATCTGGAGATGGTTTTCCCGGTGCAGCACGGAGCAGGTCATATAGATCAAATGACCGCCAGGATTTAACAGAGGCCAAAGAATGTTCAGGAGTTGTTCCTGAACATGGCATAGCCCATCGAGATCGGCCGCTTGTCTCAGCCAGAGAATATCAGGATGTCGACGGATGACTCCCGTGCCACTGCAAGGGGCATCAATCAGGATCGTGTCGAAGGGCTTGTTGTTCCACCATATGTTGGGATGAAGGGCGTTGGCATGCTGAAGGGTCGCATGAGGCAGATTGAGTCGCTCCAGGTTTTGACCTAAGCGTTTGATGCGCTCTGCATCGACCTCGAGTGCCAGTACCTGGAGGTCTTGCGCTTGTTCAAGCAAATAGCTGGTTTTACCACCTGGTGCAGCACAGGCGTCCAGGATGCGATCGCCATCTTTTAAGGGTATGGACTGACAGGCAAGCTGGGCATGCATGTCCTGAATACTGAACCAGCCCAGATCATAGCCGGGCAGTTGCACCGGGTCGGTTGAGCGTTGCAGAGCAATCGCCTGTGGTGCTTCTAAGGGCTCGTTTTCAATGCCCGCTTCCTGCAGATGAATCCGATAGTCGTCGCGACTTATGACCCGGCGGTTTACACGTAAAGTCATTCCAGGAATATTCTGGTTGGCGGCAATAAATGCTTCAAGATGATTGGGCCAGTCATGTTCAAACTGTTCTATCAACCATTGTGGATGGCTGTGTTCGAAAGGCTTGGAACGTTCCAGAAGTTCTTCGCGTCGACGAAGAGACGAGCGCAGTATGGCATTAACAAAAGCACGTTTGGCTTGTGGTGCAAGGTTCACAGTTTCAGATACGGACGCATGTTCAGGAATTCGGGTATGAAAAATCTGATACAGACCGAGAAGAATTAACGCTTCAAGTCGTGCATCATTAATGGGGTGTCGGAGCAAGGGTTGCATCAATGCTTTCAGATAAAGCCCCCGTCGAGCCGTACCCTGAACCAGTTCGGTCAACAGGCTGCGATCACGATCCGGGCAGCGTTGCAGGGCTGCTGGTAGCGTATGCTGCAGCGATCTGGGTTGCTGACTGCGATTTAGTTCAGCCAGAACCTGCCAGGCTAGGCGACGTACTTCACTCATCATCTGCTCCAAGTTGTAGTCCTGGCTGTATCCAGGTTCGAGCTCT
>JAJZUM010000159.1 GCA_021848605.1 Pseudomonadota bacterium
TTTTTCCGTCAGGCGTTTCAGAGGGCGGACCAACTGGCGGGTCTGGCTCATAACCCAGATCAGTGAACATCCAAACCAGCAGACAATGATTAATCCGATTGCAAAGATACTTTGATATTGTCGTAGCAGAAGGGGAGTCATGGAAAAATCCATTTGAATCCACGCCGGTTCGTGATCACCGGTTTGCATGGGTTCCCCAGGATGGTTCAGTGCCAGAATCCAGATGTCCTCACCTTGGTGCAGGATATGTTCCTGATTATTCTGCCTAGGGTTTATCGCAACATCCGGGTGTCCACGGTGGGCGAGGATGTTACCATGAGCATCATGTACCGTCATGCTGTCCAGGGCTGCATCATTCATGCTTTCATCGAGCAGGGATTCGAGTTGCTTGGGGTTTTCTCGTCCAGCCAGCAAGACAAGGCGTATATGTTCGGCCTGTAGTTCGTGTTGTGCCAGCACCATATCCGACAATTCCCGAAACCGGGTATGAAGATAAAAATACCCGCCAGCGATGCTTCCGATTAAAATCGGAAGAAGGGTAATCAGCAAAAGTCTTGTTTGTAGGTTGGTTCTCATGCTGAATCCAAGTTTTAATCATAGTGCAATCCAGTATACTAGAGGTTTGCGAAGGATCGGAGATGGCTATGCATGAAACAGGCCCGGGTATCGCGGCGTTGATTGGCGGGACACCGCTTGTTCGACTGAATCCTGCTATGGTTGCTGAGGGTAGTGAGGTCTGGCTCAAGCTTGAGGGACAAAATCCTGGTGGTTCGGTGAAGGATCGGGCGGCCTATTCTATGGTGCGTCGAGCCATTGAGCGAGGGGCGATTCATCCTGGAGATCGCCTTATTGAAGCGACTTCGGGAAATACAGGGATTGCTCTGGCGATGGTGTGTGCCATTTTAGGTATGCGTCTTACGTTGATCATGCCATCCAATCAGTCTGCAGAACGCAAGGCAGCGATGCAAGCCTACGGAGCCGAGTTGTTGCTCGTGACACCTGATGAAGGCATGGAAGGAGCGCGCGATAGAGCGCAACGGCTTGACCAGGAAGGCTACGGTAAGGTACTGGATCAGTTCAATAATCCGGATAATCCCAGGGCTCATTATGAAACAACGGGTCCGGAAATATGGTCTCAGACCAAGGGTCGCATCAGTCATTTTGTCAGTTCGATGGGTACAACCGGTACAATTACTGGAGTTGCCCGATATCTTCGCGAGCAATCGGATCAGGTGCGTATTATTGGCTTGCAGCCGGCACCAGGGAGTCAGATTCCCGGTATCAGGCGTTGGCCTGAAGCCTACCGGCCACGGATTTTTGAGCCGGCACTGGTTGATGAGATCGTCGATGTTGCGGAATCAGATGCTGTTCGCTGTATGCGTACCCTGGCTGAGCGTGCCGGAATTTTCTGTGGGGTATCCAGTGGTGGTGCCGTCCATACTGCTTTACAGTTGGCTGCCCAAGGCAGGGGGCGTTGTATCGTGGCGATTGTTTGTGATCGCGGTGACCGCTACCTTTCCACAGGGGTCTTTCAGCGATGAACCATTTGGTTGTTGATCTTGAGACCATTCCGGATGTCCATGCGGGTCGACGTTTGCTGAATCTGGACGGTTTGTCTGATGCTGAGGTTGCACAAGCCATGGCTTTGGTACGTCGTGGAGAAACATCCCATAGTGATTTCATGCGTCACACCCTACATGAAATCGTTTGTATTTCCTGCGTGTTGCGGCATGGAGACCAGCTGCGTGTCTGGTCGCTGTCTCGTGAGCAAGCCAGCGAAGCCGAGATGTTACAGCGTTTTTTCGCGGGTATGGAGCGATATACACCAGTGCTGATTACCTGGAATGGTCTGGGATTTGATTTGCCCGTTTTGGCATACCGGACTCTGCTGCATGGCATTACCGCTGAAATTTTCTGGGATCAGGGAGAACGCGATGCTTCCTTTCGCTACAACAATTATCTTAGTCGTTACCATCAGCGGCATATCGATTTGATGGACGTGCTGTCCTTTTACCAGCCGCGGGCAGCACAGCCTCTGGATCATGTTGCCAGCATGCTGGGATTTCCAGGCAAGATGGGTATGTCAGGTGCTGAAGTCTGGCCGGCCTGGCTGCGTGGCGAAATTCAGCATATCAGGACTTATTGTGAAACCGATGTCATGAATACTTGGCTCGTTTTTCTGCGTTTTCAAAAAATGCGTGGCTGGCTTGATGAGGCGCAACTCAAACATGAAGAAAGCAAACTCCAAGAATTGCTGGCCGCCAGTAATGAGCCAGTTTGGCAGGAATTTTTAAAGCAGTGGACGAATTCACATGAGTGAACCGCAACGAAAGGTGCGCCGCCGGCATCGGCCGCTGGAGCCGATGGATTGTATGATTGAATCGCTGAGTCATGAGGGACGCGGTGTAGCCCATCATGATGGCAAAGTTATTTTTGTAGAGGGTGCGTTACCTGGGGAGCAGGTTCGGGTGCAGATTCAGCGCAAACAAGCCCGTTTTGCCGAAGGGCGGGCAATCGCGGTTCAAAAGGCCTCCCCTGATCGCTGTCAGCCAGCCTGTGTTCATGCCGATGTTTGTGGTGGCTGTTCCTTGCAGCATATGGACAGCGATGCCCAGTTGCTATTCAAACAGAAGGTATTGCAGGAACAACTGGAACATTTTGGGCAAACCCATCCACAAAGTTGGCTTGAGCCCCTACGCGATGAGCGTTTGGGTTATCGGCGCAAAGCCCGACTCGGAGTACGCTATGTGCAGAAAAAAGAATCCATGCTAGTTGGATTCAGAGAAAAAAACTCGAATTTTCTGACCGAAATGAGTTCTTGTCTGGTTCTGGATCAGCGTCTTGGTTTGCATATTGAAGCTTTGAAACAGATGTTGTCCGAGTTGTCCATTCGGGAACATATACCCCAGATTGAATGTGCGGCGGGTGATGATACCGTGGTGGTGATCTTTCGCCATCTTGTCGATCTGCCTGAGCAGGATCGGCAGCACATTGTCCGGTTTTGTCAGGAACAGGGGTGGCAGGCTTGGGGGCAGCGTGGAGGCACTGAAACGCAGCAGCCACTGGAAAGCACGCACCCGGATGGTGAGTGGTTGTATTATGAACTGCCTGACCATCAACTAAAAATGAGGTTTCATCCATCTGATTTTACACAAGTTCATGCCGGTGTGAACCGAAAGATGTTGAATATGGCCCTGGATTTGCTAATGCTTGAGCCGTATCATCAGGTGCTGGATTTGTTCTGTGGCTTGGGGAATTTCACCTTGCCCTTGGCCCGTCGTGCTGCTCATGTAGCGGGTGTTGAAGGTAGTTCTTTGATGACTTCCCGGGCCAGTTACAATGCCCAGTGCCATGGTTTGGACAATGTGTCTTTTTATGCGGACAATCTGATGGAAGAGCCATGGCAGGATGCCTGGGCTGGCAGGACCTATGATCGCCTGCTACTCGACCCGCCTCGTTCCGGCGCCGAACTGGTCGTGCGTCAGATTGGCCGATGGCAGGTTCAGAGGCTGGTTTATGTTTCCTGCAATCCGGCCACACTGGCTCGAGATGCGGGCATATTGTGCGAGCAGGGTTATGTGATGGAACAAGCTGGCGTGATGGATATGTTTCCTCATACAAGTCATGTCGAATCCATTGCGGTTTTTGAACGAAAATAACTGGGGCAGGGCATGGTCAAGGTACGTGAGGATTATCCTTGTCTGGAAGATGGGCGTGTCAAGGTGGAGACATTGCTGGATCGTATTCGGCAAAAAGTCGAACTTTTTGATGATACGCTGTTACGTGCTTGCCAGTATGTGGAAAAAATTGACCAAGAAGTGCGCCGGGATGAGGTATGGTCAAGCCGTACCAGCAGTTATCTGACCGGACTAGCGATGGCGGATATTCTCGCTGACCTGCGTCTTGACCAAGAGTCGCTGGTTGCTGCGGTACTTTATCGATCCGTTCGTGAGGAAATGGTCAGTTTGCTGGAAATCCAGAAAATGTTTGGTCCGGATATCGCCGAGCTGATCGAAGGAACGCTCAGAATGGCGGTGATCAGCCAGATTATGAGTCCGGATATCCATGGTGATGCCTTGGGCAACAGTCCGCAACAGCAATTGGATAATCTTCGCCGCATGCTGGTGTCGATGATTGATGATGTACGTGTAGCTTTGATCAAGCTAGCCGAGCGTACTTTTGCCATTCGTGAAGTCAAGGATGCCAGTGAAGAGCGCCGCATGCGCGTTGCTCGTGAGGTGTTTGATATTTATGCTCCTCTGGCGCACCGTCTTGGGATTGGGCATATCAAGTGGGAACTGGAGGATCTTTCCTTTCGCTACCTTGAGCCCCAGGCATATCGGGAAATTGCAGCCCTGCTTGATGAGAAACGTCTGGATCGTCAAGACTACATTCAGAATGTTATTGATCTGCTCAAAAAGGAGCTGCAAAGGTTTGCCATTCAGGGGGAAGTTTCTGGACGTGCCAAACATATCTATTCCATCTGGCGCAAAATGAAACGCAAGGGAATCCGATTCAGTGAAGTCTATGATGTTCGTGCGGTTCGGCTATTAGTGCCCGAAATTCGGGACTGTTATGCCGCACTTGGGATTGTACATTCACTTTGGCGCCATATTCCGCGTGAATTTGATGATTATATTGCCTCGCCGAAAGAAAATGGCTACCGGTCTTTGCACACCGCCGTGATTGGGCCACAAGGCAAGGCTCTGGAAGTTCAGATCCGTACCTTTGCGATGCATGAAGAGGCTGAATTGGGTGTCTGTGCCCATTGGCATTACAAGGAAGGAACCCAGGGTGGCAAAGACCGTCGCTATGAGGGCAAAATTGCCTGGTTGAGACAGGTTCTGGAGTGGCAGGAAGATGTTGGTGAGTCGCGCGCCGAGGATCTTGCTTCCTACTTCAATCAGGCTATTCAGGATGAGCGAGTCTATGTTTTTACCCGGGATGGGCATGTGGTGGATTTGCAAGCGGGTTCAACGCCCCTGGATTTTGCCTATCATGTTCATACCGAGGTCGGTCACTCTTGTCGGGGCGCGCGCGTGAATGGCCGTATGGTCCCACTGACCTATACCCTTTCAACCGGTGATCAGATTGAAATCATCACCAATAAAGGTGGCAAGCCCAGTCGTGATTGGCTGAATCTCTCATTGGGCTATTTAGTGAGTACCCGGGCAATTGCCAAAGTGCGACACTGGTTCAAAGCACAGGATCGAGACCAGAATCTGGAGGCGGGAAGGGAAATACTCAACCGTGAGTTGGAGCGTCTGGGTATGGCGCGTGCTGATCTGGACAGTGTAGCCCCCCGTTTCAATTTCAAGACCGGTGATGATGTTCTGGTTGCTATCGGTGCCGGAGATATCGGCGTCCAACAAGTCGTGCATGCTGTTTCAGAACAAATGCCCGTAGTGGCCTCACCTGTTGCGGAGATTCCCCTTAAAACGCCCCGTGCCCGTCCTGATAGTCATGGTATTGACATCGATGGGGTTGGCAATCTTATGACAACCCTGGCACGTTGCTGCAGCCCCGTGCGGGGAGAAGCCATTCTCGGCTATATCTCCCAGGGCAGGGGTGTGGTTATTCACACCAGTATTTGCCCAGAGCTGAAGCGTTTGCGGGAGCTGGATCCCGATCGCATCATTGCCGTGAGTTGGGGTTCAGAGCCGGATCATCAACCCTATCCGGTTGATGTACAGGTTCGGGCCTACGACCGGACTGGGTTGCTGCGAGATATAACCGTCGTGCTTGCCAACGAGCATGTTAATGTCACGGGGGTGCAGACACATACTGACAAGAGTAGTGGATTGGCTTTCATGCGTCTGGTCATTGAAGTCGGCGATTTGAACACGCTGGGCAGGGTACTTGGTCGTATCGCCCAATTGCCTCATGTTATTGAAGTCCGTCGGGTTGGTCAGGGGGAAATCCACTAAAGAAAGACATTCACCGCATGATTCAAAATCTGTTAGAATTGTTCCCTCTGGTTCATAGCAGAGCCCCGGTGGCGGAATTGGTAGACGCGATGGATTTAGGTTCCATTGTCGCAAGGCGTGGAGGTTCGAGTCCTCTCCGGGGCACCAGTTATAGTACTTAAGTTTTTGATAATAAATAAAAAATTACATCTTGTTTTGTCGGTATATACGGATTGATATACGGCATTATGAGCAGTTGATTGCCTCGTTTTTTATTTGAAATTGCTTGATGAAGCTTGATCGAGCTTGTTGCATGCATGCTCGCTGAGTAAAACCTTCGATCCTAAAAAATTCAAATCTGTACTACTTCAATGGAAGTCCTAGGGTCTGTTCATCCTAGGGGTATCTTTCTACCAGATCTAATT
>JAJZUM010000160.1 GCA_021848605.1 Pseudomonadota bacterium
GGCCCACGCCTGGTGAGACCGAGGTAAGTCGTGGTGGTGGTAATTCCATCTCTGCGCTCTGGTCGTTGAACCAGGAAACCCCCGCTACAACGTCGCAAGGAGTTTAGCGGTGGGAGACTTCATACAGATTGCCTTTATTGGTCTTGGTACGATGGGCTTTCCCATGGCTGGGCATCTATCCCGTGCCGGCCACAAACTCCGGGTCTGGAACCGCACATCTGCTCGAGTGGAGCTCTGGCTTGAGCAGTATGAGGGCATAGCCGCTACCTGCCCGGCCGATGCGGCCAACGGGGTTGATCTAGTCATTTCATGCGTGGGTGCCGACGCTGATGTCCATGAAGTTTTGCTTGGCCCCTTGGGCGCAGTTCATGGCTTAACATCACCAAGTATCATCGTCGATCACAGCACCATTTCTGCCCAGAAGGCGCAGGAATTGGCAAAACTTTTGGCAGAGCAATCACATTGTTTTGTTGATGCGCCCGTTTCTGGTGGTCAGCAAGGTGCCCAAGCCGGTACGCTCAGTATCATGATGGGTGGTCGCGAAGAAGCATGCAGGCATGCAATGCATCTAACGAAGCCCTATTCTCGCGCTTCTACCTGGATGGGTCCTTCAGGAAGTGGTCAACTGACGAAAATGATCAACCAGATCTGTATTGCCGGACTTCTGCAAGGGCTTGCTGAAGCCTGGCATTTTGCCAGTTTAACTGACCTCAATCCGGAACAGGTCCTTCATGTGATCAGTCAAGGTGCTGCCAGCTCCTGGCAAATGCAAAACCGGTCGATGAATATGGTCAAAGGTATTTTTCATGATGGCTTTGCCGTTGACTGGATGCGCAAGGACTTGGGGCTTTGTCTGGATGAAGCACGTCGACGCGGTGCCTCCTTACCGGTCACTGCTCTGGTGGATCAGTTTTATGCAGAACTGCAGGCCATGGGTCTTGGTCGTTCCGACACCTCAAGCCTGATCGCCCGTCTTCAACACAAAGGATCATCCTCATGAGCTACCATATCAGCGTTCATTTGAACCAAAGTTTCGTTGTGGTACTGGATCAGGTTCGTGATGCACTTAGAGCAGCTGGTTTTGGCATTGTCAGTGAGATCGATTTGCAAACCACGTTTAACAATAAGCTGCAGCGCGCCTTTCGTCCCTACCGTATTCTTGGAGCATGCAAACCGGAATACGCCTGGCAAGCACTGTCTATTGAGCCCTTTCTTGGCACTCTGTTGCCCTGTAATATCGTCGTACAAGAATCGGTTGATGGTCGTGGTGTGGATGTTAGCGCCATCGACCCTCTGACATCTTTACAGTCCGTTGGCGATGGCTCTTT
This sequence comes from Pseudomonadota bacterium, assembly GCA_021848605.1. Taxonomy (GTDB): domain Bacteria; phylum Pseudomonadota; class Gammaproteobacteria; order Pseudomonadales; family Moraxellaceae; genus JAJXWR01. Next base: position 1,329 of record JAJZUM010000160.1, read on the forward strand.
GACCGAGATGGCCCTAAAGGTTCAATCCGAGTTGCAGAACATCCTGGATCAGCTCAAGACCATGCAATAATGACTCAACGAATCCATGTTGCCTCCATTGATGCACTGTTACCCCAGACCCAGTGTACCAAGTGTGGCTATGATGGCTGCCGACCCTATGCTGAAGCGATTGTGCAGGCTGCCGCTCCTATAAATCGCTGTGTGCCAGGAGGTCCTGAGGTAGTTGCTGCTTTGTCCCAACAAACGGGACAACCCATCCAGCCTGTTGACCCCAGTTTAGGCATGACATTGGACATCCGGCTCGTTGCCTATATACGTGAAATGGAGTGCATCGGCTGTACCAAGTGCATTCAAGTCTGTCCGGTTGATGCCATCATCGGTGCTGCCGGATTCATGCACACGGTACTGGCTGATGATTGCACCGGTTGTGATCTTTGTGTCGCCGCTTGTCCGGTTGACTGTATCGACATGCTGGACAGCCACAAACCAAGACTGCCCACGCCAGAAGAGTCTGAACACTGGCGGGCATTACATGAGTATCGACTTGAACGTTTACGTCTTATGACTCCGTTGCTTCCCTCTTCCCCACCTCCCAACAACAAGGCCAAACAGGTTATTGCAGCAGCATTAGCCCGAACTGAGCTCAAGAAGTTTCTCAAAGAATTTCCAGAACCTTCTCTACCCAGCGAGCATAGGCAGTGGCTCGAACGAAAACGTGCCCTGGAACAATCCGTCCAGCAGGCAGAAGAAGGGATAAGTGATGCATTCTGATGCCATTGATGCATGTTTTCGCCGTTTTCAAGCAGCCAATCCTAACCCGACGACCGAGCTTCATTATGGCAACACCTTTCAGTTGCTGATTGCCGTTATGCTTTCTGCTCAAACAACCGATGCGCGGGTCAACATCGTCACACCGGAGCTTTTTGCAAAAGCACCTGATCCGGCAACCATGCTTGCTCTTGGCGAAGAGGGTATTCGTCAACTTATTCGCAGCATTGGTTTGTTTAACAGCAAAGCCCGTCATATTGCCGCCACCTGTGCACGTCTGGTGCATGATTTTGGTGGTAATGTTCCTACCCGACGTGAAGATCTTGAGTCGCTTCCAGGCGTAGGACGTAAAACCGCCAATGTCGTATTAAACACAGCGCTACGTCTTCCGACCATGGCCGTTGATACCCATATTTTCCGGGTTGCCAACCGAACGGGCATGGGGCGTGGCCGAAATGTTCGTGAGGTCGAAGAAGCATTGCTCCAATCTATACCCCCGCAATGGCTCTTAGATGCTCATCACTGGCTCATTCTCCACGGCCGCTATGTCTGTACCGCGCGTAAACCCGCCTGTTCAAGCTGTTTGATTCAGGATCTATGTGATGCACATCAGGAAAAAACCCTGCCCTTGACCTAGGCTTTGGTGGTTGGGAGTCGCCAGATCACGTACAATCAACCTGAAATCGCGCCGGAGATTTTAACTGATGACATCGTTCAACCCGTCTGCTGAGACAGTGCAGCGCATTGCTAACCTCAACAAACTGGTCCATCTGGACGATGTGCGCGCTGAACGTGTGCGTGACAAGGCCATGGCATGGATTGAACATATCCAAGGCAATTCCGGCAATTTGTTTACTGGAATGTTGACCCAATTCGGCCTGAACTCCCGAGAAGGATTGTCACTTTTGGCACTGGCCGAATGTTTCCTACGCATTCCCGATGAAGAAACTGCCCTTGATTTTGCACGAAGCATGTTGCGTCAGGGGCGCTGGAATGATGACTTTTTCAATTCAGCGACCTGGTCACAATGGATGGCGGAAGCCGCGCTAAAGTGGGGAAAAATCTATTTTCGCCAGGGAGAAAAAAACGCTCCCTGGCTATTACCCTGGACCAACCCCCTATTCTTGCGTACAGTCCGACTGGTCATTCACCGTGCTGCGCAACAATTTGTGTTTGCTGACACGCCTGATCAGGCTTTGCAGCAACGTGACCGAGACATGCTCTATACCTTTGACATGCTTGGAGAAGCTGCCTTAGGTGCAGAAGATGTAGATCACTACTTGAATCAGTATGGCGCAGCCATTCTTGCCCTCGCCAACAAACCAAGAAATGTCCATGACAGCGTATCCATAAAGCTTTCTGCCCTGCATCCTCATTTCAAAGCAGGTAAAGAGGCAGTCTGCCTGCCAGAACTTGTTGAGCGTGTACTTTGGCTCGCCCGTACCGCTGCCCAACACAATATCGCCCTGACCCTGGATGCAGAAGATTCCGAAACCCAGAGTCTTGGACTTTCCATACTGCGCTCGGTGCGGCGTCACCCGGATTTGGCAAGCTGGGATGGGCTGGGAATTGCTGTACAGGCTTATTTGCATACCGCGTTGGATACACTTGCCGAGCTTGATGTCATGGCGCGACAAACCGGATTAAGTATTCCAGTCCGATTGGTCAAAGGTGCCTATTGGGACCAAGAAATCAAACGTGCCCAACAGTTGGGACTAGCCAGTTATCCCGTACACATCCGAAAATCCCATACTGATCTCGCCTACCTTGCCTGTGCTCAACGTCTGCTTGACTCTCGGTTTCTGAGACCGCAATTTGCTTCACACAACGCCCATAGCCTGGCCTGGATTCATGAAATTGCCGACGGGCGACCCTACGAAGTGCAAAAGCTGCATGGCATGGGTGATGCCTTGCATTTGTTACATGCTGCCGAAACGGGTATTCCGTGTCGCACTTACGCGCCCGTTGGGGCCTATGAGGCACTACTACCCTATTTGGTACGCCGGTTAATGGAAAACGCCAGCAGCCAATCTTTTGTGGCTCTGGTTCACGACCAGGAACGTAGTCAGGCCCTGGCAGAACCCTTTCAGAATCTTGATCAGGAATTGACACTGCTTCAGGATCATGACTGCGATCCACGCAGCCTGCCTGGTTTAAACTGGCAACGTGCTCATGGTCATAGCCTTGCTGATCACGCCTGGCTGCTGCGACTTGAAGCAGCACTGAACAACCTTGATGAACCTTCACCCTGCTGCAGTATCGTGCACGGCACTGAGGTTGAAGGCAATGCCCATCCACATCATTCCAGAGCCGATGGCCGTTTCATGTGCCACCTGCACCTGGCCGACAGTGCCACATCGGCACGTGCCATGGCTCTGGCCGCCCAAGCCGTACCCGACTGGCGAGATCGTCCCCTTGAGCAACGTGTCGATTGTCTGCTTCGCATGAGCGATCGTATTGAGGCGCATGCAACCGACTATCTCAGCCTTCTGGTTCATGAAGGTGGCAAGGTCATTGCTGATGCTGAGTCCGAGTTGCGCGAAGCTGTTGAATTGCTGCGCTACTACGCCCATCTTGCTTTGGACCACCTTAGTCCGGTTGATTTGCCTTCAGTGACCGGAGAACGCAATTCGCTCTATTGGCAAGGACGAGGCGTTTTTCTTTGCATAAGCCCGTGGAATTTTCCTCTGGCCATCTTGCTCGGGCAAATAGGCGCTGCCTTGGTCAGTGGTAACTGCGTGGTTGCCAAACCAGCCCTGCAGACCCCCATGCTTGCAGCTCGCGCTGTGCGTGATCTGCATGCGTGTGGCGTTCCCGTTTCAGTCCTGCATCTGATCGTTGGCTCTTCTTCTGAAATTGGCACCAGTCTGCTCGAGGCTCCTCATTTGGCTGGTGTAGCCCTGACCGGATCCACAACGACTGCGCGCCTTGTCCAGATTCAACTGGCAAGCAAACATGAGGCTATTCTCCCCCTCATCGCTGAAACCGGCGGTTTGAATGCCATGATCGCCGACAGTACCACACTGATTCAACAACTGATCAAGGACATTGTTGTGTCTGCCTTTAACAGTGCCGGACAGCGTTGTTCCTCATGTCGTGTGCTCTTTATCCAGGATTCTCTTCTACCTGCCTTGCGTCAAAACCTTCCTCAGGCCATGCACGAGCTTATTTTAGGCAATCCCATGCTACCTGAAACCGATATTGGCCCCGTCATTGACCTCAGCGCCCAAAGCATGTTGCTTACCTATCTACAAGATTTAGAAAGTCGGGCAGAATGTATTGCTCGGGCAGAATGTCCTCAGGACGGCTGTTTTGTCGCTCCATCTGCCTTTCTCTGTCGTTGGGAAGACTTGCCGGATCGGGAAATTTTTGGTCCCGTGCTGCATATTGCCCTTTACCGGCGAGGAGAGGAAGACCGTGTTCTGCACTGGATTCGTTCCAGCGGTTATGGTCTGACACTGGGGCTACACAGCCGGATGCCACAAGTCTGGATTGATCGAGCTCGTACCTTGGGCGTTGGCAATATCTACGTCAACCGTAATCAAATCGGTGCACAGGTAGCCTGCCAGCCTTTTGGTGGACAGGGACTGTCGGGAACAGGTTTCAAGGCTGGAGGTCCAAATTATCTTTATCGCTTTGCCCAAGAACAGGTTGTTGCTGAAAACATGACGGCGCTTGGCATAAACCCTGACTTAGCCAGCACACATTATTTTTCAGAAAATCAGTAAATTTGTCAATTAGTTGAATGGGCACAGGGCAAAGCCACCATGTACCCTATGTATCCCAACAGGGAGTAATACGATTAGTCTAGCTGATCCGGAAAATATATGAGGGATACACTTCACTGGACGATTACATACTTTCTTGTGATGACACACGGACTCAAACCATGAAATCTGATCTGCGGTTAACATGATGACTTTTAGTACTCTTGATCGGCATAGGGGGCGGCGGTTAGCCGCGCCCCTGCCACACCACCCGGCATGCGGGTCCGCACCGGGCGGTTCGAGAAGTTGAGGTCATGTGAGTCGTGGGAAGCCAAGATTGTCAAAGTATTGATTGGTGAGGAC
>JAJZUM010000161.1 GCA_021848605.1 Pseudomonadota bacterium
GGGGTCATTATGGTCGATCAGCAGCATCTTGTGGAGGCAAAGCTGAAGTTGGCCAGCAGTGGTTTAATGCCCAAGCCAAATCCCGGCTACGAACTCCTCGACAGTAGTCAGTTTGGCACCAGTCAATTTATGGAAACAGCTCGGTATTACCGCGCGGTTGAAGGCGAGTTGGGGCGTACCATTGCAGCGATGGCCGGTGTTCAGGAAGCAAGGGTGCATTTGGCCATCCCCAAACGCTCAGTTTTTGTAGAAGATGATCAGCGGCCTTCAGCATCGGTATTTGTACAATTGCTCCCTGGCAAAACTCTGGATCGTTCCCAGGTGGCTGCCATGGTGCACTTGGTTGCAGCTAGTGTGCCTGGCATGCGTGCCCAGGATGTTACACTGGTCGACCAGAATGGCCAGTTGTTATCCAATGATATTAATGATCCGGCCGCGATGATGTCTTCGCATCAGCTGGAGGCTCAGTCCAATGTTGAACATGACCTGCAGAAGCGTATCGACAGTATTTTGTCACCTGTGCTGGGTCCGGATGGTTTTCACGCCGAAGTTTCGGCGGATATGGATTTTTCTCAAGTTGAACAGACTTCGGAAAACTTCAATCCCAACCAGCCCGCTTTACGTAGTGAGCAAACCGTTTCGGAAGTACAGGGGCCCAATGCCGGTGTTCAGGGCGTACCCGGGGCATTGTCCAACCAGCCTCCACCCGCAGGACAGGCCCCGGCGACGACCAATGCGGCCAGCCAGCCAGTCAATGGCGCGCCTGCAACCGCGGCAGCCCCTGGAAGTACGGCTTCTTCCACCCAAACGGCCTCGGTATCGGGAAGTGGCAGCGAACGGCAGCAGGCGACCAAAAATTTTGAACTGGATCGGACCATAAGCCATATCCAGCAGCAGGTGGGCACTGTAAAGCGGATTACCGTTGCGGTTGTTGTCAACAACGTATTCAGTATGGCAACACCCAAGTCAGGCAAAGCCAAGTCGGCTACGGTACTGAAGCGTGTCCCACTTACCCAGGATCAGCTCAACAAACTCACGTTACTGGTTAAGGATGCGGTTGGTTTCAATCCTGTGCGTGGGGATCAGGTATCGATTGTCAATCAGCCCTTTGTCGATGAAAATCTCCTGGCTAGTGGTCCTGAGCAAAAAATTCCGTTCTGGCAGCAGGACTGGTTCCTTAGCCTAAGCAAACAGATCCTGGGTGTGCTTGTGGTGTTGGTATTGGTCATGTCGGTACTGCGGCCTATCATGAGAAACCTGTCAATGCGACCGGAGCCTGTTGAATCGGCCGAAGAAGCGGCTACCCAAGGAGAGGCACTGGGCGATTTTGGTTTGACCGGTGGTAGCGAAGGCGGGCATGATGCTCATGGCAAGGTGACACTGACCGGGGCAGGGGGGGATCTGCTCCTTCCCGGACCTCATGAAGGTTTTGAGAGTCAGTTGGCGGCAGTCAAGGCCATGATTGCAGAAGATCCGGCGCGCGTGGCTCAGGTCGTGCGCGAATGGATCAACGCAGAAGAATCTTGATGAAAAGCTAGGTGTTGCGGCAACAGGCTTGCTGTTGATCCGGTCGAGGAGAAAGGCAAAATGGCAGAAGAACCCAAAACAACGGAATTGAGTGGTCCGCTTTCGCCATTGGATCGTGCTTCGGTCCTGCTCATGACAGTCGGTGAACAGGATGCTGCCCAGGTACTCAAACATCTTGGACCGCGTGAAGTACAGAAAGTCGGTATGAAAATGGCGCAACTGGCCAATGTACAGCGTGGCAGTGTTGAAACCGTGTTTAATGATTTCATTAGTGTCGTGCGTGAGCAAACCGGTTTGGGTGTTGGCAATGAAGACTACATCCGTAAAATGCTGGTCTCGGCGTTGGGGGAAGACCGGGCCGGTTCGTTGATTGACCGCATTTTGCTGGGTGGAAATACCAAAGGTCTTGATACCTTGAAATGGCTTGATGCGCGTAGCGTGACTGAACTGATTCGTTATGAGCATCCACAGATTCAGGCCATTGTCATTTCTTATCTGGAATCGGATCAGGCGGCTGAGGTGTTACAAAGTCTTCCGGAAAACACCCGTCTGGATCTGGTGGTTCGTATCGCCAAGCTCACGACGGTGCAGCCAACAGCCATTCAGGAACTCAATGATATTCTCGAAAAACAGTTTTCGGCGACCAATGCACCGCAAAAAGGACTGGGCGGTGTCAAATGTGCGGCAGATATTCTCAATTTTCTCGATACCGGGGTCGAAGCCAAGATTATGGAAGCATTGCAGACCACCGATGAGCAGTTGGCTAATTCGATTGCCGATCTGATGTTTGTGTTCGATAATCTGAAAGAGGTTGATGACCGCGGAATTCAGAGCTTGCTGCGTGAGATTGCTTCAGAAACCTTGATTCTGGCTCTGAAAGGTGCCGATGAGGAGTTGCGTGAAAAAATATTTCGCAATATGTCCAAGCGCGCCTCTGAACTGCTGCGGGACGATCTTGAAAACAAGGGTCCGGTCAAAGTCAGTGATGTGCAGGCAGCCCAGAAGGAAATTCTGGCCGTGGCGCGCCGTTTGGCTGAATCGGGTGAGATTGTCCTTGGAGGCAAGGGTGGAGAGCAGATGCTCTGATCCTGTTGAGGTGTTATGAAAGACAAGCCGTTGATGATTCCTGCCGAGCAATTGACGGCTTATGAGCGTTGGGAACTCCCGGCACTGGAGGAACGGGCTGCTGCCGGTCGTCGTCCGCCACGAGCTGCGGCCAGAGAGCAGCGCATGCAGTTGCCCACAGCCCAGGAACTGGAGGCGCTCCGTAAGTCAGCTTGGGACGAAGGTTTTCAGCAAGGGCGTCAGGAAGGCAAAACGGAAGGTGATGCCCGGGGTTATGAAGAAGGATGGCAAAGGGCTCGTGAGGAAATTACTGCTCAAGCCACACGTCTGGCCAATGTTATCAATGCCTTCACCCAGCCCCTGCAACAGCAGGAATCGGTTCTGGAACAGGATCTATTGCTGATGGTGCGGGCCATGGCCGAGGCTGTCATCGCTCATCATGTCCAGATCGACGTCGAACCGTTGCGTCAACAGATCGTTGCCCTGATTGGCCAGATGGCCCAGCGTGCCGAACAACTGACGGTGCAAATGAATCCGGACGATGTGGCGTTATTGCGCAGCCAGTTGCAGGCGCATGAACTTTGGCAGTCCCACTGGCGCATCCAGGAAAATCCGTTGATCAGCCAGGGAGGCTGTATTGTTGAATCCCCACAGCAGTATGTTGATGCCCGTCTTGAGGTTCGCCAGGAGATGATCGCAGCCTTGCTTGAGGCAAAACCCGATGAGCCTGCATGAACGCCTGCAACGACGATTGAGCCGCCTTGTTCCCGTGCATCTGCCCATGGCAGGGCGGCTTACCCGAATGGTAGGTTTGACTCTCGAAGCAGTAGGACTTGATGCCGTAACGGGCAGCCGTTGTCAGATTGAACGTGAGGGTTTGCCGGCTGTTGAAGCCGAGGTTGTTGGGTTCTCGGGTCATGCGACGTTCCTGATGCCGGTATCGACCATTGAAGGTCTCAAGCCGGGTGCCCGGGTCTATCCGATGGCTGGCCTAGCCCGATTTCCAGCCGGAATGCGCTTGCTGGGCCGTGTTCTTGATGGGCGCGGGCAGCCTTTGGACGGTGCTGGCCCCGTGCACGCGGAAGACCAGGTGTCCTTGCAGGGTGCGGTGATCAATCCGCTTGGGCGTCAACCCATCCGTACGCCTCTTGATGTGGGGGTACGAACCATCAATGCGCTGTTTACCGTAGGTCGGGGTCAGCGCATGGGGCTGTTTGCAGGTTCTGGGGTAGGAAAGAGCGTCTTGCTCGGGATGATGGCACGCCATACTCAGGCCGATATCACCATTGTCGGCCTCATTGGTGAGCGTGGTCGGGAAGTCAAGGAGTTTATTGATGATATTCTCGGTCTTGAGGGATTGCGACGTGCGGTCGTTGTTGCCTCTCCGGCGGATGATCCACCATTGCTGCGTTTGCATGCGGCCGCTTATGCCACAGCCCTAGCCGAGTATTATCGTGACAAGGGTTTGCATGTTCTGTTGCTCATGGACTCATTGACCCGTTTTGCCCAGGCGCAACGTGAAATTGCTTTGGCCATTGGTGAGCCGCCGGCCACCAAGGGTTATCCTCCCTCGGTGTTTGCCAAATTACCGGCACTGGTGGAACGGGCAGGAAATGGACGCGATGGACAAGGCTCGATGACTGCTTTTTACACGGTACTCACCGAAGGTGATGACCTTCAGGATCCGGTGGCTGATGCTGCCCGAGCAATTCTGGACGGGCATCTGGTCTTGAGTCGTCTGCTTGCCGATGAGGGGCATTTCCCGGCCATTGATGTTGAGGGCTCCATTTCCCGATTGATGCAGGTACTCTCTGACCCAAATTACCTGCGCATGTCGCTGCGGTTCAAGCAGATGTGGTCGCGCTATCGTCAGAATCGAGATTTGATCAGCCTGGGGGCCTATGCCCGTGGAGCCGATGCCGATACCGATCATGTCCTGGAACATCGCCCCGAAATTCTGGCGTTTTTGCGTCAGACCATGTTGGAAGCCGCAAATCTTGACGCATCCCGGTCGCATCTGATGCACCTGGTATCCAGTCTGCCTTCCTGAACCGGAGTCCTTAGGCCATGCGTCTTGAATCCCTGCATAAAGTGGTAGGTATGGCCAAGGAGGCTGAAGCTGCCGAATCGAAGCGTCTGGCAGCCATGCGGCAGATGCTGGAGCGGGAGGAACAGCAGGCGCAACAGTTGCAACAACACCGTCAGTTTTATTTGGGGCTGGCACCTGCTTCGGGCCAGTCACTGACCGCTCAGCATCTGGCGCAATATACCCATTTTCTGCAAAAGCTCGGTGAGGCTATGACCCAGCAGTCTGCCCGTATCGATCATTTTCGGGAGCAGTGTGCCCGTCAGCAGGAACGTTGGTTGGCTCAGCATGTGCGGGTCAAGTCACTCCAGACACTGGTGGACAAGGAAGAGGCCCGCAGAGCGCACAAGGCAGAACAGATCGAACAGCATCAACTCGATGAGTTCAATCAGCGCCGTCGCGACCGTTCTTGATGCATCGGTTCTACGCCAATGCCGGACAACTTGGTTCCTCTGAAAAATATCACAGTAACTTCATGGAAAGTTGTTGTTTTGGAACTATCATGTAAATGAATTCATAATTGAATGTGTTTTCATGATGTTAACAAGGAGCAATACATGAATCTGGACGAAGCGGTTGCCAAACATGCCGAGTGGAAAGTCAAGTTCCGTTCCGCCATGGAGCGCCGTGAAACCATGGATCATCCGGCCATCATCAAACTTAAAAAGGCCATAGCAGCTTGATGGATTTTTGGCGATGAGGGGATTGTAGAAGTGACGAGGATTGAGGCGTGAAGGTCAAACGGTTGCAGTGGGGCGGAATCCTTGATGTACGATCCGTCGCCGATGCCTTTAAAGCCCTTTCATCTGAATTGGCAGAAGCACAGGAATGGCGTATTGATTGTGCCTCGGTCGAACGGATGGACACTTCTTGGCTGCAAATGCTGGTTGTGTTGGCCCAGCATCTTCAGGACAATAGTGGGCGTCTGCTCCTTGAGCAGGTTCCTGAAGCGGTACAACGCAGTTGGCAGATGGCGGGCATGGGTCTGTTTCTGGACCAATTGGTTGATCGTTAAGCCAATTAAGTTAGATTGAAGAGGGGGATTAAGGATATGGCGTCAATTCTTGCGGTGGATGATTCTGCGTCCATGCGGCAGATGGTGAGTTTTACCTTGAAAAGTGCCGGTCACCAGGTGACCGAGGCTACCGATGGGCAACATGCCTTGGATTTGGCACGTCGTCAGCGTTTTGACCTGGTTATTTCTGATGTCAACATGCCCAAAATGGATGGTATTACCTTGATCAAACAGTTGCGCGCTCTGGATGGCTATCGTCTGGTACCGATGCTGATGTTGACCACTGAGGCTGGTAGTGACAAAAAAGCCGAGGGCAAGGCAGCCGGAGCAACAGGATGGATTGTCAAACCCTTCAGTCCTGAGCAATTGTTGCAAACCGTAAAAAAAGTCATCGGTTAGTCCTCAGTTTAGCGGTCCGGAGTAGCATGCATGGCGCTTG
>JAJZUM010000009.1 GCA_021848605.1 Pseudomonadota bacterium
CGTGCTTTAGAACAATGTCCAGAGGAGGTCGCACGTTGGCTTGAGGAAACCTACCCTGCGGTGGTTGCTCGAGCCAAGGCAGAACATGCGGCGATTTATTGGGGGGATGAAACAGCCGTTCAAGAGGATGCGCACTGGGTTCGTGGGTATGCACCCAAGGGAATGACTCCGGTTTTAACGCAAAGAACGCGCCGAGACAAGTTATCGATGATCTCGGCGATCTCTGCCAGGGGTGAGATTGCCTTTCGGATCATTGAGGGTGCTTTTGATGCAGTACGCTTCAAGGAGTTTTTAGAGGCACTCATTGATGGAGCCGAGCGTAAGATCTTTTTGGTTGTTGATAACCTGCGTGTCATCATGCGACCTTGGTCCGGGATTGGCTCGCTGATAAAAAAGATCGGATCGAGTTGGTATTCTTACCTCCTTATGCACCCGAATCAAACCCAGATGAGTACCTCAATCGTCACTTCAAAACAGCGCTACGCACAGGACCAATCAGCCATGACAAACGCAGTTTGCTGGAAAAAGCCACCTCATTCATGCAGTCTCTGACACAGAAGCCAGAAAACGTCCGAGCTTACTTCAGACACCCAGCTGCGTTGTACGCAAATTCGTTTATTTAAGGGCCATGTTAATAACATCGAATTCATTAGCGATACGCCAGTAACATGAGCAATGTTTGCGGTGTCGAGTGCAAGTGATGACTTGCAAGCAAGCAAGTATGCAGCAAGGTTTTCTTGTCGTTCAAGGTGGGGGCGTGCACCCATCAGCGGGTTGCGCTCACCCCCCATTTTAATACTTCGTAACACGCAGGCAGTAAAGCAGTAATGCGTCTCGGTCGTAGTGCATCATTCAGGCTGGCACGGAAACTCGCAATATCTGCCTTGGTTTCTTCCCACCTTTTACCTTTCCAGACGTATTCTGCGACAACAGCCTCTATGCCCTTCACTTTCTTGCTGATGCCTCCCGGTACTTGCGGAGAGGATCTGATTCCTAGAGTAATTTCCAATGTTTCGGCTTTTTGCGCCAGCCATGTACAGAAGTCATTGACTTCGGGGCGTAGTAAAAATTCCTGCTTGTTCACCTAACCGTTCCCTCTGAATCGAATACAACAAACTCATCACAAGCCACTCGGACGACCTAGGGAAACTCTGCAAAAGTCCGCCAGTTTGTGATCCAATCTAACTCACCAGCAACCCGCTTCGCACACCCATGAAACAGCTCGGCTTCGGCGATAACGGCTTCACCAAGCACCCCAAAACTACGCGTAAGCAGCAATTCTTGGCCGATATGGACAAGGTCGTTCCGTGGTCGCGACTGTGTGCCGTCATCGCACCGCGTTATCCCACCATCGGCAAAGGCCGGCCGCCGTTTCCACTGGAAATTATGCTGCGCATTCACTTCATGCAACAGTGGTTTGCTCTCTCTGACCCAGCCATGGAAGAAGCTTTGCACGACATGCCGGTGATGCGGGAGTTTGCAAAGCTCGATGCTGCGTCGGATGCAATGCCGGATGAGTCCACGATTCTCAGATTCCGCCACTTGCTTGAAAAGCATAGCTTGGCACATCAGCTGTTTGCCGAAATCAGCGGATTGCTCGCCGAACGTGGACTGATGTTGCGCCAGGGTACCATCGTCGATGCCACGCTGATTGCCGCACCCAGCTCTACCAAGAATGCAGACGGCAAGCGTGATCCGGAGATGAGCCAGACCAAGAAAGGTAACCAGTGGTACTTCGGTGCCAAGGCTCACATTGGCGTGGATGCACACTCTGGGCTGGTGCATACCGTGGAAATCACGACTGCTAAATCAGCGGATATCAAGTCCATGGATCACTTGCTGCACGGTGAAGAGCGCCTAGTCATTGGCGATGGTGGCTACCATCGAAACGAACACATGGTTGATGCAGTTCGTGAAGGCTCAGGACCGCGCATCGTGACGCCATTCAAGCGCAAAGCAGGACACCAATTGACCCAGTGGCAAGAACAGATGAATCACGCGCTGGCAAAGCTGCGAGCCATCGTCGAGCATCCATTTCGCGTGGTGAAACGCCAGTTTGGGTATACCAAGGTTCGCTATCGTGGATTGGCCAAAAATGGTGCACAAATGGTGACCTTGTTTGCGCTGTCCAATCTGTATCAGGCGAGGCGGTATTTAATGCCTGATCAGGGTTATTCCGTCTAAAAGACGGAAATGCAGGGAAAAATCATTTGATTTAACCGAGTTTTGACCTGAAAGAGTCGACTCTGGTCGAATTCACGAAATGCCTGCGGGAAAATGAGGCTTGTTCAGAGCTTCCCTAGATAGGATGGATGGGGCGATCTAGTGTCCAGGCTGTCCAATTTTTTTTGCAAAAAGGCTATCTGTTCTTCTTCAGATAGTCCTTCATCATTCTGATGGATTTGTTGTTTTTATTCCGCTCGAGTCTCGCCAGTTCCTTGGTGATGAAGGCAGTGAATTGATGTTTTTTGTATTTCAGACCAGAAAAATCAGCATCAAAGGTGAGGGCGGGTAACACTGTTTCGTGCAGGAATTTCACAGAGTATTTTTCGGTGTAGTGTTTGCTATTCACGGTGTCGTGCTCGTGACCGACAAACTCGCAGCGGATTTCTTCGCTGATCCCGTTCTGTTTCAATCTGTTGTTGGCTGTGCTTCTAAACGAGTGGAAAACTTTGGAGGGATCGGTGATGCCGAGTTTGTCCAAGTAGGTTCCCCATCGTCTGGAAGGTTCTTTGCTGTAATAACCATGCACATCAGGGACGATGTCAGGAAAGACTTGCCCGTTAAATTTCTTGATGTCTTTTAGATATTCAAGGAAACCACACTCAAGAATGGTGGGGTGTAATGGGAGCGTTCGCTTGCTGGCGAGCGATTTCAGCCGTTTTTCGCCATCCCCTTCATCTCTGATGGAAATCGTCGGAATGCCGTCCACCTCTCCTATATCGTTGACTGACAGCTGGCACAGCTCGCCAAGCCGTGCACCGGTAAACAGGGCAAGGATTGGCACCCAGAACTGTTCTGGATGCTTTGCCATGGCAAGATTATCTGGGTTGAAGATCAGGGCTAAATCTTCGTTTGAGAACGGGTTTCGCTCTTTGCGGTTTTTTTCGAGCTCTTTCTTGGTGGTGAGCTTGTGCATTTTGGAAGGCACAGCCACATCAGGGTAGTCGCCAGTCGTTTTGGCGAACTCAAACAGCCCATTCAGGGCGCGCAGATAGTTCTTCTCAATAGTGGCATTCAGCACCCCCTCGCTCTGAAGGTGTTCGATGTAGGCGGCGATGACCTTGCGATCAATCAAGCTGATGATGATCGCTTTCTTGCTGTACTGCTTTTTGTACCAGTCGCAGAAAATCTTGATGTACTGGATGTATCCGTACAAGGTTTTTGGAGCGAGTTGGGACGATTTTCGTTTTTCGTACTTATCCAGTACGACATCAATGTTGGTGCCAGTCTCTTCCTTCAGCAGATTTTCTGCAATCTAGCGTTCCTGCCGAACCTTCTCAAAGGGATTGGATTGAACTGTTGGCGTGGCTTGCTGTGCCATCATCGTGATGAGTTCACGGTTATTTCGCATGAACTCACCGAGCTTCTCGGCATCTGTGGGATCGGATGGGTCAGTTTTTACTGAAATTCCTGCAGAAGTAATGCTGACTTCAAATGTTCTTGGATCTTGAGTCATGGTGGATGCCAGTCCTGCAAGCAATTTAATAGCGATGGATTTTGCTATTTTAGGGTCTTTCGTGTGTAAAGACACTCGCTTGCTGGTTTGCTTCCCTGCTACCCGACTTGTCTGCCGGAAATAGTAGACCCCGTGTCGGGAGACCCAGAGATGGGCTGGAATATCCATGGTTTCTGCTCGTGGAGTGAACCACCAGAGTGAACCACTTAGGGAAGATGTCAACAAAAACCCTTGATAAATCAAGTGGTTGTGATGTTTTGGCGGAAGCGGTGAGATTCGAACTCACGGATGGTTGCCCATCGCCGGTTTTCAAGACCGGTGCCTTAAACCCCTCGGCCACGCTTCCAGAGGACTTCGAGAACTTGTTCACGTATAATCCGAACAAGAGGGGCATATCATACTGTAGGAGTGCATCGGTTGCCTAGTGGTGAACAACTTGTTGTGCTGGTCAGTGCCGAACCTGAATCTGTCATGGGTGGGCATGCGGCAACTTTTTGTCTGGAATCCTTACGACAGGGACATGAGATCATCCGGGTTTTTTTTTATGGTGATGGCGTTATGCATGCTATAGAACAGCTAAACCCGGAGGATGAACAACCAATCGTAAAGTGGTCCGATATCGCCAACCTTGGAGTAGATCTTTGTGTCTGTGTCAGTGCAGCCCTGCGTCGAGGCGTACTTGATACAGAACATGGCGAACGCCACACGCTAAACCCGACCCTACGTGCTGGCTTTCGCCTCGGCAGTCTGGCCGAACTGGCAGAAAGTTATCATGCCTGTAGCCGCCGGGTTCATTTTGCGCATGAGATAATCCCATGCGCCTGATGATTGTCCTTAGTTCATCACCCTACAATAACCTAAATTTTCAGGAGGGACTTGATTTGGCCCTGACCCAGGCTGCAATGGGGCATGAAGTGGGTATTGTTCTTCAAGGACTGGCGGTCCATGCGCTCAAAGAACCCATTTCGGAAAAACCTGCGGGAAGGCGTAACCTGGCCCGCATGCTGGCTTCTGCACCTTTGTATGACATGACGACCTTATGCGTATTGCGAACAAATTCCTGTTCCCTAAACTCGTTGCCGCCTTCCTGGTGTTGGCTGGAAAGCAAGGACGTACACGATTTTCTTGAATCCTGGGATGAGGTATTGTTTTGGTGAAAACGCTCTATCTGAAATATAACACCGGACCTTTGCCTCAGTCAGGAGAACAGGACGCTATCCTGTTAATTGGTGACGCACTCTATGGTCCCTATCCACTTCAGGCCTATGGCTTGAAACAGGATGCCGATATTCGAGGTTTAATGCCGGACAACATCACCTTGATTGACATGCAGCAGTGGGTTGGACTCCTGCAAAAGTTTGAGCGATGGATCACATGCTAGCAACGCCGTTTGATCGCACAGCTGAAGGGTTTCTTCGCGAACCGGAACATTGGTGTTGGCAATTTACCGAACTGATTGCTGAAGAACGGAATATCCAACTGGATGAAGAAAAAAAAAACCTGATCTTGCTGGTACGCAAATTTCATGAGCAATTTGGACACGGCCCAAGCATGCGACCGCTGATTCGCTTTGCACGCCAAGAACTAGGCATCGCCTACGACAGCATTCGACTAACCCTGCTTTTTCCGGATCGCCCTGCCTACCTGCTCGCCTTACTTGCCGGAATTCCCAAACCACCTCATTGTTTATGAACCGGCAGGTCAAACAGGCGCCAGACTACTCAGCAGCCTCGGCTTTTCAATACCATAACCTTGTACAAAATCAACGCCAATTTCACGCAAACGGTCCATAATCGCATCGTTTTCAACATATTCAGCAATGGTCAGCTTACCCAGCATCCGCGCCATCTCGTGAATGGATTTGACCATGGCAAAATCATGGGCATCCTTGTGCAAATTCTTGATAAAGCTTCCATCTATTTTTATGAAGTCAACCGGAAGATTTTTAAGATAGGCATAAGAAGACATTCCGGCGCCAAAGTCATCTAAGGCAAAACGACAGCCAATATTTTTCATTTCCTGAATAAAGTCAGCCGCATCACTCAGATTGGCAATCGCTGTTGTCTCCGTCACCTCGAAGCAAAGTTTGTCTCTGGGGATCGTGAACGTGGCAAACTGCTCAAAGATAAATTCCATCAAGGACTCATCATTAAGCGAATGCCCGGAAAGATTAATGGAAAAGCCGCCAATTTCATCAATCTGTTGTGGATGATCTTGAATCCAGCGCATTACTGAAGAAATCACCCAGCGATCCACCGCTTTCATGCGCCCATAACGCTCTGCGGCCTGCATAAAGGTACCCGGCGCAATAAGGCTGCCATCTCCCTGCTGCATGGACAGAAGAATTTCATAATGCAGCCCTTCTGCTTCACCCGCCGCTGAAAGCGGAGCAATTTTCTGACATCGTAGCTCCATTCGGTCTTCTTCAAGAGCCTGATTGATGCGAGACACCCACCCCATCACATCCTGGCGCCGGGCCTGATCCTGATCACCCGGTATAAACCACTGCAAGCGATTACCGCCCGGTGTTTCTTTAGCCTGCCGGCAAGCCGATTCAGCACTCCTTAAGAGCAGATCAGCCGATTCGCCCTGATGTGTCACTTCAAGAATACCGGCACAACATGTGACGTGAAAAACTTTTTCCCCAACGCTAAAGCGATAGTCGGCAATCGCCTGCATCAGCATCGTCACGATATGATGAGCTCGCCCAGTATCACAATTTTCCAACAACAAACCAAACTCATCACCACCCAACCGGGCAATCGAACGCTTACCATGCTCAACACTTTCAAAAATCTTGACGATCTCGCGCAGCAGTGCATCCCCCGCATCATACCCGGCGTCTGAGTTAATCAGGCCAAAATGATCAAGATCACAGTAGAGAAGCACGTGTCGAACACGCATCCTCCGACTACGTTCCATCGCTTTTTCAAGAATCTTTTCAAATTCACGTCGGTTGACCAGCCCGGTGAGCTCATCATGGGTACTGGCCCAAGTTAACTGATCATACATGGACTGTACCATCCGCTCCAGTGCATCGTCCACCGGTGACTGAGGCGGCGCTTCCAGGATTCGTACCTGCTCATCACGGAGCATCACAGCCAGATCATAAAGCGAAAAATCGCATACTTTAAGTCCTTGGTGATTGACAAAAACAAAACGCACATGATCACGCCCAATCCATGCCAAGCGCAATTGCTCCATTTGTGCATTTCGGTCCATTTCAATCCAGTCGCCAGCCTGTAAGGTACGACATTTTTGCATGCAACGCTGGATCACTGGATCTTCCAGTGCCGGCTGTTCTGATGCGGTAAGCAGGGATGGCTGCATTGCCCTCGGTTCTACCTTAACCTTGACGATCGGCTCAGAGCCAACTTCCGGACTGAGAAGTTGCTTGAGCTCATGGGCAATACGAGTCTCTACATCGTTCATACCCGATATACCCGATGCGAGCAAGCCTTGCTTGATGCGGGTCAAGAGGTCACGCAGGTCAACTGAGTAATCAAGGTCTCGGCCACGATGGAGCAAATCATCAATCACGGACCAGT
Source organism: Pseudomonadota bacterium (assembly GCA_021848605.1). Classification (GTDB taxonomy): domain Bacteria; phylum Pseudomonadota; class Gammaproteobacteria; order Pseudomonadales; family Moraxellaceae; genus JAJXWR01. The sequence continues at coordinate 7,228 of JAJZUM010000009.1, forward strand.
ATCGTTTCCAACCATCACTTTGGTCTCCATCACGGACATACGTCATAACCAGGAGATCGCGCCATCCCGATTGCAGTAATGTCAACAGTGCCTGGGGGACTTCCTGATCTGCCAGACGCGCATCAAGCTCCTGCTCGACTTGTTGACGCGCCATATCACGACGTTGCTCGCTTTCTGCCAATTGGGCAACTCGTCGCAGATTGCGCTCAACCATTTCCTCCTGACGACGAACCATCCGATCCAGTGTTGGCAGTGCCTGCTCAAAAACAACCTGGTCGACTTCCTCAGCAGCGACCACGCCCTGCAACAACTCCTGAATTTCCTGACGCTGCGATTCAGTCAGCACTTGACCCTTCATTCCAAGGCGAGCAAGACGATTCAGCATCAATCGTGCAGGATGCTGCTCGGTCTGAAAAACATGCTCATCCTGAAGAACAAGACGTAAGAGCGGCAGTCGTAACTGCTCAAACCATGGATAGACTGATTCCGTCAATGTATCCATGCGCATCATGGAGCGGACTAATCCATCCACCATCTGACATGTTGCAAGATCGCCTCGACTCAAACCCATACCCTGACGGGCGAGCTCTTTTTGCAAATCCACCAGAAAATGATCGTCGAATGCCCCACGCCCTTGCATGGATCGGAGCACCTCATGCAACTCCTCTTGTGGAACAGGATTGAGTGGGACCCATTCCTGCGTCATTTCTGAGGATTCTGTTGATGCGAGGCTCAAGGAAACCTCAGAAAGCCTCTTGGCGGTTTCATAGGCGGCTTTGGCTATCGTTTGCTGTTGGGCAATATTCTGTCGCAGGCTTTTCAGGCGCGCTGAAAGCCGGCTTGCCGCTTTCTCAGGTTGCATCATTGGAGCCACTGAGGCAGATATTGAGGGCTGATCTTCTACGCCCCCCCCGGATTGTCCATCATGTGGCAAACCTGATTTTTCCGTATCGACTCGAGTGTTCTTCGGTTGTTCTGACTCGGATGGTGCGGTATGTTCTTTCTGGCTAAGATTTTTAACATTCTGTTTCTGCCTACCTGCCAGATAACGGGCAAGATCCAGATCAGGAAGAATACCTTCTTTTGCCAAGATGTTATTGAGCATTTCATACAATGCTCCCAACCCTGACAGAACTTCTTCCTCAAAACTGCGGTAGAGCAACGTTTCCACCTTGGCTTCAGGATTAAATTTGCTTAAGGCAAACTTGAAGGCGTCACAGAAAACCATGGGTGCAAAAGGATTGAACTGTTTGCCCGCCTGAACGCTCATTAAATCATCCAAACGTAATTGCAAGGCCATCATCGATTCACGCAAAGATGATTCCACTTTATTGACCATGACTTTGATGGTCAGCCAGTCCTCAAACTCATCCTTTTCAATCAGCGATAACTGCCGAATTTTGGCCTTATGGATTTCTGGGGTGCGCTTCGGAGCATGGAACTGGCTGAAAAGTGGATGGAGATATTCGACGAACCGCCCATTCAAAGTCGGCACATAAGCTTTGAATTCTGCCTCAGCGACCATCAGCAACTGGACTTCGGTATCACTATGAGCTGCTGATTGAGCATCAATCAAACGTTGTCCTGTTCGCTCGGCGTAGGTCTGCAAGGCACTTTGGGCAAATTGCACTGTCTGATCTCGCAATTGCTGAAGCAGCGTTTTTTGTTTTGGATTAAGGTTCTTAGGTGCAGGAACAAGCACTTCACGCTGAAGATGTTCGAGGAGTACACGAGGCCGCTCATCAAATCGAATGCCAACATGTTCCGAACTGCGATGTCGAACGGTGGCACGAACATCAACAAACTGATTACTGTCTTCAGGCTGCAAGAGACAACGCAATACCACAGAATCAGCTTCACGAGGCTCGACGGGAAAAGGATCCGACAACAGCAGCAACGCCCCTTGCTCACTAAAGTCACTCAGCTGAACGGGTACAACGCGACCTTCGTTCAATATGAGCTGTGCTTGCACATGATACAAGGATACCCTGATCGACCGACGTTGCTCCATGACACTTTCTCAAATTCGTTTTGGCTGAAAACTTGTTCACTCAAACATTATAATGCCTGAATGGAATGCTCACGCATGTATTTGAAGAGTATTTTGATTGATTAGAAATACATGCTGCGAAATGGGTTGACTTATCTCTCAAACACAATATAATGCGCCTCCACGACGACGTTGGGTGCTTAGCTCAGCTGGGAGAGCATCTCCCTTACAAGGAGAGGGTCGGGGGTTCGATCCCCTCAGCACCCACCAACATACGAACTGCAGCGGTAGTTCAGTCGGTTAGAATACCGGCCTGTCACGCCGGGGGTCGCGGGTTCGAGTCCCGTCCGCTGCGCCATTTTTTAGCTTATGCATTTAATGTGCATGAGCTTTTTTGGCTATCCGTATTTTCGCCATTTATCTTAAAGGAATCAATACCCGTAACCAAGCCATGAGTTCTCGTGCAAACGCTTTTTTCAGAGACAACAAAGCACGATTGCAGCAAGCTACGCTTATTCAGCGTTCAGCACGGGCAATCAAATGGAGTAGCATCAGTGCAGTGTATAAGCCTGCTCACCCACATCAGCCAAGTCAACAACAGATCGATTACGGTAAAGATCCCCAACAGCCTGCAGCCCTGCCGTAATCATCACCCGCGTAACCTCTGCAAGCTGGTCACCGAGAATGACTCTGGCATCCTGAGAGAACTGCATCCGTAAAAGGGGTTCTTCCGAATCAGAAACTGCCCCCCCTTCACGACGGAGTTCGACCTGCCCTGGCGCAGTCTCCACAATCTCCAACCAAGCAGATTCAACTTCAGTCTTGTCAGACACTTTAATCTCCAAATTACAGGAATGACTACCATTCCTGTACAGACGCACGCACCTGTTCAATAAGCCTTTGCATGCCACTCAGCCAGGCACGAAGCTGGGCAGATTCATCCGGGGCTATATCACTCGAGCGAAACATCACAGCCTCCTGAACAACAACTGCACCGCCTTGTTGCTTAGGTACCTGAAAGGCAGCCCTGAACAACTGCTCATAACGCTCATTGAAGCTAACCCACCAGCCGTTATCAGAGTCTTCCCCAGAAATACGACCACTACCACCTTCCCCCGTCTGTACATCTCGGAGGATCTGTATCTCGGGAGCTCGTTTACCTGTTAGGGCGAGCTGTTGTTCAAGCTCATCTAGACTGCCGACATCACCGAGCCGATAAAAAGCAGCCAACTCACGCAAAAGCGAACGGTACGCCAAGCCAATAAAAAAAACACAACCTTCAAAGTAGGATACTGCTTCGAAGCGGTTTTGAAAATGCTCGTTGTCGGACAAAAGCCGAGAATATTGCCGAAGTTGTATTTCTGCATGATAAATGGCCCGTCGGGTTCGCTGCAATTGCATACGCCCATCCAACATAGCCATCAATGTTCACCCTGACGATCAACCCAACGTCCATCTTTGTAAAAAGCCTGCCAGCCCGTCGATTTACCCTGTTCCTCAGAAGCCACATATTGCTCCTTAGTCTTGCGGGAGAAACGCAGGATGGCAGGCCTTCCTGCTGGATCACAGGTAGGAGCATCGAGCAGATATTTAAACTTGGCATCGAGTTGATCCGCCACGGATCGCAATTCAGTAATGGTTGGTGCTCTTGTTTCACGATGCTTTGGAAATTGGCTGGCGGCAAGGAAAAGCCCCGCCGCGCCATCGCGCAGCAAAAAATAGTCATCGGTTTTGCTACAGCGCACATGAGGCAAGGCAATCGGTGGCGATTTTGGTGGAGCCGCATCGCCACTGCGCAAAAGCTTTCGGGTATTGCTGCAGCTTGCATTGGTACAGCCAAAATATTTGCCAAATCGCCCTGACTTTAACTGCATGGGAAAACCACATTTATCACATTCGATCACGGGCCCTTCATAACCTTTTAACTTGAACTGCCCGTTCTCTAATTGGTAACCTCGACAATCCGGATTATTGCCACAAATATGAATTTTACGATGATCATCAATTACATAGGCATTCATCGCCGCCTGACAAATGGGGCAGCGACGTTTGTGGCGTAGTTCCAGTGATTCACCTTCATCATCCTCTTGGTCACCAAGAGCAATCACTTCATCGCCAGGCAACAGGTTCATTGTTTCTTTACAACGCTCCTTAGGAGGTAATGAGTAGCCGGAACACCCGAGAAAAACTCCTGTTGAGGCTGTCCGAATCTGCATCGGGCGACCACAGCTCGCACAAGGAATTTCTGTCTCGGTCGGTATATTTCGGCGCATTGCGCCCAGCTCACCACCAGCCGATTGCAATCGTGAAGAAAAATCCGCATAGAAACTGTCCAGAACTTCTTTCCAGGGGCGATCTCCTGAAGCGATTTTGTCTAGTTCGCCCTCAAGGCGAGCCGTAAAATCATAGTCCATCAGGTTGGTGAAATTTTCATAAAGCCGATCGGTAACAATCTCACCAATTTTTTCAGCATAAAATCGTTTCTGATCCACCCGCACATAACCACGTTCCTGAATCGTCGAGATAATCGAAGCGTAGGTTGACGGCCGCCCTATTCCACGCTTTTCGAGTTCACGCACCAGGGTTGCTTCGGTGAATCGTGGCGTTGGTCGGGTAAAATGTTGCGAAGGCAGCAACTTTTTCAACGCCAGTTGTTCTCCCTTGGTTACTTCCGGTAAAACAACGTCATCCTTGTCACTCTGTTGGGGTGGATGGATCCGGGTAAAACCATCGAAACGCAAGATACGACCTTTGGCACGAAGCTCAAAACGATCTGCGGTGACGGTCAGAACCGTGGACAGATACTCTGCATCGGGCATTTGACAGGCAACAAACTGCTTCCAGATCAGCTCATAAAGACGTTCGGCATCTTTTTCTAATCCTTTCAGGGTACCAGGAACCGCAAAAACATCGGAAGGACGAATGGCTTCATGCGCTTCCTGAGCATCGTCGCGAGAACTGTAGGAAAGAGGTTGAGCTGGAAGATATCTGGAACCCAAATTCTGCTCAATATAGGAACGACAAGCCTGAACCGCCTCCTGACTGAGGTTGGTTGAGTCGGTTCGCATATAGGTAATATGGCCTGATTCATAAAGACGCTGCGCCAACATCATGGTCTTCTTGACAGCAAAACCAAGGCGGGTACTGGCGGCCTGTTGCAACGTTGAAGTAATAAAAGGAGGAGAAGGACGGGTTCTGGTTGGTTTATCTTCCCGTTTGGATACCTCATAAGCCGCTGATTGCAAAACATGCAGCGCTTGATCCGCTTCTTGCTTGTTACGCGGACGAAAGGGCTGCTCACCATCACGCACCACATCGAGTCGAAGCCCAGCCTTCTGGACCGTTTCCGTCTGAGCAGCAATCTGCCAGTATTCTTCAGGGATAAATACCCTTATTTCCCGCTCGCGCTCCACAATCAGCCGCACCGCAACCGACTGAACCCGTCCCGCGGACAGACCTCGAGCAATTTTTTCCCAGAGCAATGGCGACAACATATAGCCCACCACCCGATCCAGAAAACGCCGTGCCTGCTGGGCATTAACCCGTTCCCGATTAAGAACCCCGGGCCTGGAAAAAGCTTCTTGAATGGCCTGTTTGGTAATTTCATTGAAGACAACACGCTTGAAACGACTTTCAGGGCCACCAATCACTTCACTAAGATGCCAGGCAATTGCTTCCCCTTCGCGATCAAGGTCGGTCGCCAAGTAGACGACATCAGCAGTTCGGGCAAGGCGACGAATATCATCCAAAACTTTTTCCTTGCCGGGAAGGATCTCATAGTGGGCCTTCCAGCCATCTTCGGGATCAACACCCATGCGCGCAACAAGGGCTGACTTGGCCTTTCCGGCTTTATCAACTTTGCTTTTGGCTTCCGCTTGGGATGTTGTGGCTGTTCGGTTTTGCCCCTTGCCACTAACCGGCAAATCCCGAATATGTCCCACACTGGACGTCACCACAAATTCAGGACCCAAATACTTGTTGATGGTTTTTGCTTTGGCGGGTGACTCAACAATAACTAGGGACTTTCCCATAACAGATTCCGAAATGTTGACATGAAGTACACCAAGAACGCCTTATAGAGCATGCCCTCATAGATGGTCAAGGGTCTGCTGCCGCAATTTACCCGTCATGAGGGTTAATTCTTCAGGAGTTGCCTGCTCATCCCAATAAATACGAAGCTGATCATGTATGGTCTCAACACCTTTCCAGCGCATCAGCCAAGGCTGCATTTCAGCGAGCAACAAGGCCAAAGCCCCTTTGCCCTCTATGCTCCATTGCCCCTCATCGGACACTACGGCCCGCTGACCTGCCTGACAATCAGGCCAAAACCAGTCATAGCGCGCAATAAGCGAGCCTTGATGAGTCCTGATCCATTGCGGAACCTTAACCAGGTGCACGGACCATCCCTGTTTGCCCGCTTCAGCCCGTAATAACTCCAATGCCCGTTCGCGCTCTGTAGGACGCAACATCAACCACTGGCCCGTAATATAGGACAGGATCAGACCACCAACGACTAGCCCAGCTGAAATACTCATTCGGATTTCAGTACATGTGCACGCAGCTTCGCTAGTTGCGCCTCAAGGGTCAGACTAAGACTGGAGGACAAATTGAAGAATCCTAGCAATGCCTTTGAGTTTGAGTCGTTCTGAAAAGCTGATATGAGTCGCTGCCAAAAAGCATGGTTAACCAACTGCAACTCCTCATTGAGTTTTACCAGGCCTTTGAGTTGCCAGTCGGGCTCCCCTCCTTCGCGCATAATAAACATCTGTTTAACCAGATAACTGGATACAGAACGAAGAATCGACTCTTCTTGTGAAGCGAAGGGAAGATGATGTCGGGCATTGGCACGTAGCTCGGAAAAATGAGGACAAGCACTTGTTGCCATAATCAGCCCCATCAAGGAACGCACCCCTTCTTCCAACATAACACGTTTGACATATTCCCGTTCAGGCGTCATAACCCGAACAAGCACTTTACGATGTGCCGGCATATTTTGGAAATCACGTGCCAGTTGCTGCAGATCAAGCGCAGGGGGACAAAAGGGCTGTTCATGATCATTCAGGGGGCAATGCTGACATTTCTGATGCCCCAACTTTGCCCAAGATGGACCTTCCCGAACTGTTTTGGAAGAAGTGGCCCGATCCGGGTCTACCACGTAACGCAACTCAACACCATCATCAAAGCAAAAATGATATTCAATCATGAGACTTTCCATCCTGAATACAGGTGCAATCAGCTTTTACCATAGCCGAATCAGGCTATTTATCCAATAATCATTTTGAGTAACCCAATTCCATCGGTTAGAAACATGTTGATATTCTGCATATGATCGATCATCTAGGACCAGACCTTGTATCAACATCACAATTCAACTTGGCAAGATTGATATCTTTTGCTAATCTGTTTTTTAAGACAGTATGATTTGTGCAGACTTTATTCTGAGGAACCTTGCATGCATAAGTTGACCGAAAAACAGAGCGCCATTCTAAGTTATATTCGAGACCGAATCAGGCATGATGGTATGCCCCCCACACGTGCGGAAATCGCAGACCATTTTGGATTTCGGTCTAAGACCGCAGCCGTCGACCACTTACGCGCCCTGTCCAATAAGGGGTATATCGAACTTTTAAACGATCAATCCCGAGGGATCCGTCTAAAAAACACCCCTCAAAACGATCATGATGAAGCATCAAATCAGGATATGGACGATTTCATCGAATTGCCCGTCATCGGCAAAGTCGCTGCCGGACTGCCGATTGAAGCCATCGAAAACAGGGAAGAAAAAATTTGTGTCCCTAAAACACTTTTTCGAACCCATCCTACTTATCTACTGAGGGTACGAGGTGATTCGATGCGCGATGCAGGTATCCTTGATGGTGATCTTATTGCCGTGCACAAAACCGAGTTTGCCCACAAAGGGCAAATTGTCGTTGCCCGTGTTGAACAAGATGTCACCGTCAAGTATCTGGATCAGGAGAATGACATGGTGAAACTGCTACCGGCTAATAGCAGTTTTCAACCCATCCTGGTTTCTCCTGAAGACCTGTTCATTGAAGGCGTTTTCGTAGGATTGATACGCAACGCTGAAATTCGTCTTTAGTGCAATTGAGGTGGCGAACTCAGGCTCGTTCGCAAAGCGGTCACCAAGGCGTTTGCTGTGCTCAAGCCGATCTTGTGTGCAGCACTGTCCCATGGATTATTGCTGTGGGTATAATCGACCAATGTCGAGGCATGCACCCTATCGCGAGCCACATCTTCCGGGCTGGCAACTCCATCCGCCAGTCCCAACTTGATCGCGTCTGTACCAGTCCAGAACAATCCTGAAAACATGTCCGATGTCGGGTGCAGTCGTTTACCACGCCCTTGTACGACCGCATCAATAAACTGCTGGTGCACCTCATTGAGCAGGTTTTGTACATAACTTTGGTCAAATGCCGATACAGGGGAAAACGGATCACCAATGGCCTTGTGTACTCCTGCTGTTTCAACGCGACGATCCACTCCCAGTTTGTGCAATGCATCCGAAAACCCGAATCCCTCCATGATGACACCGATGGAACCTACAATGCTTGCAGGATTTACATAGATATCATTGGCTGCCGAGGCGATATAATAGGCACCGGAAGCGCCAATATCGCCAATCACAGCGTACACGGGTCGCTTGGGATGCAGGTGTCTCAGCCGCATGATCTCGCGATAAACCCGATCAGCCTGAACCGGGCTTCCTCCTGGACTATTGATGCGCAACACAACAGCTTTGCAATGTTCATTGGCAAAGGCATCATCGAGCCCCTTGATGATATTTTCAGCACTTGCCTCTTTTTGCGCACCGATTTCACCCTGTACATCAACAACACCGGTATGATCCCGACTTGAACCAGGTAAATCAACCGATTCACGATTGATGGTCACCAAAAAAGACAGCATTAAAAACACAAAAATGATCCTGAAAAATATTTTCCAACGTCGGGCTCGACGCTGCTCGACAATGCCCGCCATCAGAATTTTTTCCAATAATTGACCCTGTACCACAGGCCCATTTTCCTCGTTTCCCCATACATCACGCGCCACTGTGCGTCACTCCTCTGCAAATCCCGGATAAAGCGGTATCCAATTCGGATACTGAGTTAAAAATACGATCTGGTTCACGTGCTTTGAGTAGATCAAGCGGATGAGCACCCCAACTCACCGCCCATGCCTGCATACCTGCAGCACGAGCCATATCAAGATCATAGGTGGTATCGCCAATCATGAAACACTGGGCTGGGGGTTCCGGGCAGGCACGAAGCAATTCAAGCAACATGGAGGGATCCGGCTTGGATCGTGTCTCATCAGCACAACGACTGTCTGCAAAGCGATTTTGCCATCCCATATGTTGTAACACCCGGTCAAGACCGACCCTGCTTTTACCCGTTGCGATGACCAGACGGACAAAAGGTGCAATCCTGTCGATCATTTCCCTGACTCCGGGAAACAAATCTACCGCATCTGCAGGCTCAGCCCGAAATTGGGCGGCATAAGCCTGCAAAAGCAACGCCTGCTCCGGTTCGTTCGCATCCGGGAACAGCTGTCTTATCGCATTGGGCAAACTTAAACCAATAATATGTCGTATTGCCTGGGCTTCAGGTGCTTTGAAACCACACTGCAATGCAGCATGTTGCAAGCAACGAACAATTTGTCCGGTCGAATCCATCAGGGTGCCATCCCAGTCAAATGCAATCATGATGGTTTTCATTGAATCAAGTCATCCAGCTGATTATGCAGCCCCTTGTCCCATAATTCCTGCATAGCACCATCGAGCGGCGCCTCAAAGGTCATCATTCCATCCTGCCAGGGTAACTCAAGAGTCGCCGCATGCAGAAAAAGTCGACGAAATCCCTGTCGTTGCCATAATGGTCCTGGGACCTTGGCTCCATACTTCTCATCCCCCACAATCGGCATACCCTGACTTAGGGCATGTACCCTGATTTGATGGGTACGACCGGTAAATATGCGTACACTTGCTCCCGTCAGCCCCTGACGGGACCAGATCCGTTCAAACTCGGATTGCGCTGGCTTCCCCTGGACGTCGACGCGAACGCGCATCTCACCCGAGGCAAGGTTGTATTTATGAAGCGGGTGCTCAACATATACCTTCGGCTGGAGCATGGTTCCATTTAGAATCGCCTGATATTTTTTCACGACTGAACCTTGTCGTAAGGCTTCCTGTGCTTTGAGCAAGGCACTGCGTTGATAGGCCATCAGTAAAAGCCCAGAAGTATCACGGTCTATTCGATGAACCAGTTCGAGAAAACGATAATTTGGCCGCAGCGAGCGCATGGCCTCGATCACACCCAATTGGATGCCGCTACCTCCATGCACCGCCATGCCCTGTGGCTTATCAAGCACGATCAGACCATCGGCTTCATAGATTATCCGCTCATTAAGATGTCTGGAGAAGTCTGCCCCCAGATGCAAAGGCGTATCATCACGTTGGGCAAGACGCAAAGGAGGTATTCGTATCTCATCACCATCCTTGACGCGGTATTCAGGGCGTACCCTGCCACGATTCACGCGCACTTCACCACTTCGGATAATGCGGTAAACCAGGGTGCGTGGTGCCCCCTTGAGGCGGGATAAAAGATAGTTATCGAGCCGTTGTCCATCCTGCTCTGAAGAAATCTGCCATTTTTGTACTTCGGTCACAGATGGATTCCTGAAAATAGGCAAGCGCTGATCATGATCAACTTGGCGGTCTGCGTTTTCTCTGCTAGGATTGTACTGCCTTTATGCATACCATGCCTGTCTGAACGGGGTCATTTGCGCAGAGAAAATCGCGACCCTTGACAGCATTATAATGATTCAGGTGATTTTTGCATCTTTATGTTCAGCATTAACCTTAACTGGGTCGGTTCGCCGAGAACCCATGCTGGAATAGAGATGCATGACAGGTAGCAATTTTTGAATTGCTGATACTTTACGCTTGGTGCCCAGGACAGAAACCGGGCCTAAGCTGATAGATTTCGAGGGCTCTGGGGTCCTAGACCGACCAGACCCGACACGATATTTTTTGGGTTGGTGCGCATAGTACGCATCACCTTGAACCATTTTCGGAATCTTAGGCGAAGACCGACAAGCCTGCGTACCAGCCTTGAACGACTGGTTAACTATGAAACGCATGTTAATAAATGCCTCGCACCCCGAGGAAACCCGGGTTGCGCTGGTTGATGGACAAAAACTTTATGATTTTGATCTGGAACAGCGTTCCAGAGCACAGAAAAAAGCCAACATCTATAAAGGTCGGATTACTCGTCTAGAGCCTTCTCTTGAAGCTGCTTTTGTTGATTTTGGTGCTGAGCGGCATGGTTTTTTACCCCTCAAAGAAATCTCGCGTGAATACTTTATCAAGGAAGGCAAAGATGTGTCACGCGCCAACGTTCGTGAACTGTTACGAGAAGGACAGGAACTGATCGTTCAGGTTGAAAAGGAAGAGCGCGGTAACAAAGGCGCGGCACTGTCGACGTTCATATCCCTTGCCGGTCGTTACATGGTACTGATGCCCAACAATCCTCGTGCTGGAGGTATTTCCCGTCGAATCGAGGGTGAAGAACGTCAGGAACTCAAGGACCTGCTGAATCAACTGCAGGTCGAGGGCGATATGGGGCTCATTATTCGCACAGCGGGTATGGGACGCAGCATTGAAGAATTGCAAACAGATCTTGATTACCTGCAATCCATCTGGAAGGCCATTAGTCATGCCGCCAGTGAAAGCTCAGCACCTAAGCTGATTTATCAGGAATCCAATGTTGTCATTCGGGCTCTGCGTGACTATCTGCGTAATGACATTAGCGAAGTACTGATCGATAGCGAACCTGCCTGGCAACAGGCTCTGGACTTTGTGCAAAAAGTCATGCCCCATTTCCAGCAGCGCATCAAAATGTATCGCGACACCGTGCCTTTGTTTAGCCGCTACCAGATTGAAGCGCAGATCGAAACAGCCTATCAGCGCGAAGTCAAATTACCCTCTGGTGGTGCCTTGGTGATTGACCCTACGGAAGCACTGGTTTCCATCGACATTAATTCCTCACGCTCAACCAAAGGTGTGGACATCGAAGAAACAGCGCTGAGCACCAACCTCGAAGCTGCTGATGAAATTGCTCGTCAACTGCGTTTGCGTGATATTGGCGGATTGATCGTCATCGATTTTATCGACATGACTCCAGCTAAAAACCAGCGTGCCGTTGAAGAGCGTCTGCGCGAGGCTCTATCTGTCGATCGTGCCCGGATTCAGATTGGCCGAATCTCCCGTTTTGGCCTGCTTGAGTTGTCTCGACAACGTTTGCGACCTTCCCTTGAAGAAACATCAGGTTTGACCTGTCCCCGTTGCCGGGGAACCGGTGTCATTCGGGACATGAAGTCGCTTGCACTTTCCATCTTGCGTGTCATTGAAGAAGAGGTTCTCAAGGAACGCACGGCAGAAATTCGCCTGCAAGCCCCCGCAGCTGTCGCTTCATTTATTTTGAACGAAAAACGCCAGGTTCTCTTTGAACTGGAAGATCGTTCCAAGGTCAGAATTCTTGTTCTTCCCGACCCCTATATGGAGACCCCAAACTATACCTTGATAAGGTACCGTGATGACCAAGTCGAGGACCAGGAAACAGCAACGCCGTCCTACCGTCTGGTCGAGGCAATCTTGCCTCCTGAACAGGAACCCACATACGCAAACAGTGAACCCCACGCTGAAGCTGCTGTGAGCATGATCCCGCGATCAACCCATGTTCCTGAAATCCGGTCTGAGCAAACACCTGCGGATGCTCAACCCAAGAACGGTTTTTTGGCGTGGTTTGTCAATTTGTTTGGTCAAAAACAATCCGATGCCTCTGCAACAACTTCACCAACAGAGCCTGCGTCCGTGGCTGCTCCAGCGACCAAAGCCATACCCGCAAACCCAGCACAAGCTTCCAGTTCGCAATCTGTACAGCAACGCCCTCAGCGGGAACGGCAAGCACGTCCGGATCGACCACAACGGCGTTCCAGCGAACAGCGTTCCGCAGTGGCACAGTCGAGCTCACAGCCTGCTGGAGATACTTCCAACCCAATAACCCCACCGTCAAACCGCCCCGAGCGCCCGCCACGTCAACAAAGACCGGAACGCAATACCACAGCTTCCGCCGCTGAGTCGACCATGACGACGCCCACAGCATCTGCCTCGGGAGAAACAAGGCCCGCTCGCCCACCTCGCTCAGCCCAACAAAAAGAACGGCGCGAACGACCACCACGGCATCGAGACAATAGCGTTTTAACAGAACAAACCGTTTTGTTGCAGGATAACTCTGTGCCCGCCACGGTAACACCCGTTCAGGAGGTGGCTGTTGAACATCCAAAGCCCGTGCATGAGCTGGTTATGACAACAGCGACTGTAGCCATTGAACCGACCGCGTCGGTGGCCACTGAAAACGTCAGGACACCATCACCGGAACAGCCAGAACATACTGCTGCTTCTCAGGTCAAGACAACTCCTGATACGGTAGTATCCTTAAACGATACGGTAGTACCCTCCGATTCCGGCACAAACACTTCTCCGGTTCTTCAGGCTGACATGGCTGTTGATCGGCCACGGCGTGCCGCCAATGATCCACGGGAACGGCGACGTCAGCAGCAACGTTCCCAGCAGGACATGAACCCGTCAACAATCAACCATAAGTCCGAGCTTGTACAAAATACGGCGGCTGTCGAAATGGCTCGTTCTGACGGGACAACGACGGGTGAACATTCTGTTCCCACAGAGCCTAGCTCGCCTGCTGCTTCTTAATCTAAAACGACCACCCCTCCGCACACTGCGAAGGGGTGGAGTTGTTGCCGCTTTAAAAAATGGATAATGTTTGAACGCGTTCTTGTTCAGCCAATCATTTTCTTGAAAGCCTCAAGTACAGCTTCACCCTTAAATGGTTTAACAATCCATCCCTTGATCCCCGCGGCTTTGCCGCGTTCCTTCATGCTGGGACTGTTTTCAGTCGTCAGCATGATGATATTGACGGTTTTGTTATTCAACTCGCCACGAATCTTCTCAACCATGGTGAGCCCATCCATATTGGGCATATTGACGTCACTGACAACCAGCTTAATGCCAGGGTCTGCTTTCAGCTTGGCAAGTCCATCCTTGCCATCAATAGCCGTAGCAACATCAATACCCGCCTTCTTCAGGAATCCGGCCACCTCGTCCCGGACCGTACTCGAATCATCAACAACCAAAATCTTAGCCATGCTGCTTGCTCTCCAATAGATCTAGAAAAACTCCAGCTCTCCAGAGCTGACAAATTCCTGAATTTCAGAGCCGTTATCCTTGAAGTCCTCAGGAGACCAGCTCAGGTTAAACACAAACCGTTGATAAATTTCGAAAGAAAGACCATTGTCTCCATTCGTTAATAAGTAATGCAGGCACAACTGAGGATTTTCGGTACCGAAAGAAATATGCTTGTGCTGGTGATTAATGATAATAGGCACCTGAACACGATTGGCATTTTCTGGCGGTTCCCCAACATAACGATTCTTGAACTGCCCCCAGACCAGGTTGGTAATCTCGCCGAGCATGCTGTTTACATCACGGAAGTCGAGGTCCTCAGCATCCGGATTCATGATCCGCAAGGCCTGAAGGATAGGAGCTTCCTGAATCTGGAACATCATATATCCCTTACACCAAGAGCTTTCCAGAGACATCAGGCTAAACAACTCACCATAGATTAACCGATCCCGAACGACATAGGGAGGGTCACACACAACATTCATATTCCTGAACTGGCTGGACAATGCTTCCTCGGTCATTGTCCGAATGCCATGCACCAAAGCTGAAGGATAAACCAGACAAAAAATATACTCATCAACCAGATGGCGTAAATGCTCAGTGTTCTGGATATTATAGGCGGCACAAAAATACCTCTGCTCCTGCAGGGGCAAATCATCTAGGGAATGACCTTGATCCCGACGCAGGAAGATAGGCAACTCTCGACGTGCCCGATGAATTTCACGGGCAATGTTCATGCTTTCTTCACGTGTATCGGCATAGTCCTCTGCAAAAAAAACTGCCCCCAAATCAATATTTGAATTGAGTACCGTCATAAGATTGCTTTTGTTGACTTTCAATGGCAACAACCCAATGTGGTCGCAGAATCCTTTCAGACTCTCATTAAACTCTGAAGTCCCCTCCAGAATCAGAACCTTGCTGAGCAGAGGTGATTCAGTCATGATATTGCAACTCCCTAAGCTTTGATGTTATTGGTTTAAAAAAACTCAAGTTCACCGGTTGATTCCTCTTCAACATCATCAAATTTGAAATCAATGGGCGCGTTTTCACACATACTGACTGTTGCGTGTATGACAATGTCATCGGGCAAGCGCAATTCAAATCGGGCCGTATGTCCTGGCTTCAAACCATTGAGAAAGACAATACTGTCTCGTTCCAGAAGATATGGGGTTGACATGCCCAAATGTCCAAAATGACTCACCAGATCACGATTCATTGCACCACAACAGAGATTTCCATACTCATAAAGGACATCTAACAAGGATCGATCGGCGTTGTTTGCCAGATAATACGCTTTAATCGCTGATGTTTCATCAATGTGGAAAATGGTCAATAATCTGAAAATAAAGGAAGAAATGGTAAATAAAATAACTTTCTTTTCCTTAAATACGGGCGACGAATCCGACAGCAGTTGTACATGGATTTTGTCTTCCGGTGAACGGCCAAGGTTTTGCCTAGCTGCTTTCTGGAAGATTTGTTCAATGCTTTTTTTGCCTTGGGGAGTAATCATTTGCATCACCCTCAGGCTGAAAGCCGATCCTGCAAATGACGCACCAGTGAATCAAGCTTGCTCAGAGCCGCCATCATCATCTTTCCGCCAGCCTGGACATCCTGAAAGGTTGAAGCAGTCTTCAAATCATTCATGTGCAAGCTGCGACTATATTCCTTTGAGAGGAGTTCCGACTGGTCAGCAAGTTTCCGCACTTCATCGGCGACGACAGCAAAGCCTCGTCCAGCTTCACCCGCACGAGCTGCTTCAATGGATGCGTTCAAGGCTAAAATAATGACATTCTTAACAATCGAACCAAACTCCTGATTCTTGGCGTGCATCGTACGATTTTGGTCCATCAGGGTGATCATGTCTTCATGCCACCGCTCGAAAGTGAATGCAACGCCACGAATTAATTCTACTTCCTTAACAAGATGGGAAACCTGTTCTGTGACCTCGCTGCGCAGGCGATTGAGATTGTAGTCCGCATCATTGGAAAGATCACGTTCTGCACGCTGGCTGCTAGCAAGTGACTCGCGAAGTTCGTGGACATTTTTCTGCAATTCCCCACGCTGTTTCAGGTATTCATCAGCCTCAAAGCGTGCCCGATCTGCCCGCTGACGCAACTCGTTGAGTTCCTTGACGTATTGCTCGGAGAGCGACATCTTCTCCAGCTCCAGCTTTTGCTGGCGCGCCTGCTCACGTGCCAGAACCTGCTGATTACGATGCATAAGCCAAAGACCTAGTCCGAGTGCAAGCATCAACCCGAGAAAAAGGCCTTCTGCAAACTCCATCATGAATCACTCCTATCCACGATCTGGTCGAGCCTCAAACAGCCATCATGGCCGCAGGGGGCAAGGCAATCACAAACTCAAACGGTGTAAAATCAAGCCTGTTTTCCTTGCTGTCGAGAACAATACGAATGCTACCCCCCTGCTCCATCAGGAACATGCGTACCGCATCCATACCAACACCCCGGCCTGAAACCTGGCTGACCTGTTCAGCGGTGGACAATCCCGACTCAAAAATAAGCTCTGCAACTTCCTCTGCGCTGGGTTGAACGTCTGTCGTGAAACGACCTTGTGCAATACCCTTCTCATAGAGTTTATGCAAGGCTAGTCCGCGTCCATCATCACGAATATGCAGATGGACACCGCCATCAACATGTTCACAGCTAAAACGAATCTGTCCTGACTCGGCCTTGCCCGCAGCCCGACGCTGCTCCGGAGATTCAATCCCATGATCAAGACTGTTGCGTACAATATGCATGAACGAACTCTTGAGTGCCTGGGCCACCAAATTATTGAACGCAACATCACCCTGTTCAATATGCACTTCCGGAGTTGGCTTGTTCAGTTCTTTGGCCAGAGAGGACAATGAATCAACCGCCCCTGAAACCAGCCGCTGCAGTGGAACAAGACCCAATTGCTGAATCTTTTGTTCAAGCAATTCGATCGCCTGACCCGTGGCCTGCTGTTTAACAGTCGCCAACAAACTCTGCAGCGCACTAATTTCCTCACGACCCACAAAGACGCCCCGGGTTGTCAACAAGTCAGAGGCTCTACCTTTTCTTCCCAGTTTGTCTTCATTGACAACCAGATAATGCTTGACGGCCATCTCGACGGCATCAAGTTCTTCAAGCAATTTTTGCTGATTCCATTCAGTGACCTCCCCCTTACGCATACGGTCATATTCTTGCTCGGCCTCATGCGCCACATCGGTAATGGCTTTGAATTCATAGGTACGAGCATTGCCCTTGATGGTATGCATGTTCCGGAATAAAGCAGAAACAACATTGGCATCAACCTGATTTGTTGATTCAATAAGTTCCCGATTGGTAGCAATGAACTTCTGGGCAGACTCAATAAACTCATTGAACTTGCCAATCTGGATTTTGATAATCTGGGAGATGATATCGAGCTCTGCACGCTGGGCCGCTGCCTCCAGTTCCAAAGCACGGAGGTGGGTCACATCCTGGACAATAAGCAATACCTTGTCGACCGCATCATCCTCATTGCGAATAGGACTCCAGTGCAGTTGCAGGATCTTGTTGTTGCCATCTATGGTTCGATACTGCATCTCGTTCACTAAAAGATGCGAGTTAAAATCAAACATCATCATGTCTTCGCCCACGATGGCACTTAGAGCAACAGAGACCTGGTCACGGGTGTCAGCACCAAGGTTGCTGTGGGTAAAAAGAGCTTCAATGACTTCTCTTCCAGCCAGTGGTGGTGCACCAAATATCTGATGCATGTAGGCAGAATACTCAGGGTGCAGTACATTGCCCTGGATGATGGTACAGACCCCCAAGCTCATATTGTCGAGCATCGCATTGATGTCGTTGGTCTTCTGGGTTAACTGGGCTGTACGTTCAATGACTTTGAGTTCAAGGGTTGCATTCTGCTCGGCAATAATAGCCGTCATTTTCAGATTATTGCGGATGAAAAAGACCAGAACACCCATAAACATCAGGTTCATGACGCCAATGGCCATACCCAGATAAAGATTGAGTTTTGTGGATTGCTGGGTTTCAACCAATGTTTTTACAAAATTGTCGTAACTGGAAGCACGAAAATCTGTGAGGTTTTTCTTAAGAGTTTTAAGCACCCCATTCATCTTGGCAACATCACTGAAACTGCCGGTGTGATTAATCATCCCTGTTGCAGTAGCATATGCGAGATCACGGTAACCCTTGAACTCATTCTGCAACTGAAGGATCTCGGCACGTCGTCCAGGATAAAGTTTTGCCATTTCACTAAATGTTTTGTCACCCGACTCATAAAAGGGCTGAGCTTTGTCCACGGTGTCCTTGTCTGCCATCATGACACCCTGCATGAACTGCTCTTCCATCTTGTCCAGCCGGACGATATTACGGTCGGCCCGCTCAAGAACCGGAAAGTAAAGGTCCCGGATGTCAGAAAGATTGGAATTGCTCTGTACTGCCTTTTGCACGCTGAACGTTGAAAAGGCCAGAAACAGAATAATGGCCCCTCCGACGATCAGTATAATCTTCAACATCGGATTACTGGCTTTGCTGGCCTGCTGTTGACCGGCAGTATGACTAGAATCGTGCATCGATGACTGATTCATGGCTCTTTAAAGACCCTTAGGTTTCCAATAGATTTGAAAATACAGTGCAGATTATTGGGTCGATCTGTCTGCATCCCACTCTGCGTACCATCCAGCATAGACGACAAGTTCAGAACCTTCAAAAAAAACCTTAACCTATCGGAATCTAAACTAATCATTTCTACTGACTCGAACGACCAGATATTCTCATGAACCGATGCATCCAAATTGTATTTGTACCCCCAGATTCCTATAATGCTGGTTTTATTGGCCCCACCCTGAATTGCCTCAAGAAAGAGTGAATGAAACGCCCATGAGAGAGCACATCCGATTATTGCTGACACAAGCCCTGCTTCAGGTTGCCCATCAGGATTCAAAGTCCATAGATCTTCCTGCATTTGTTGTAGAACCGTGCAAAGATCGCCAGCATGGGGACTGGGCGAGCAATATTGCCATGGTCTCTGCACGCATGTTTGGGCGTGCCCCCCGTCAGCTCGCCGAGGAGATTCTTAAAGCCTTGCCTCAGGATCACTCGGTCGCATCGGCAACCCTTGCTGGGCCTGGATTCATCAATTTCCGTCTTAAGCAGGATGGTGGGCGCAGGATATTGAGTTCCATTCTGGAAAATCCGTTCTATGGAAACAGTTCTCTAGGTGATGGCCAGAAAATCCAGGTTGAGTTTGTTTCGGCCAACCCCACTTCTGCACTGCACGTAGGTCATGGTCGAGGTGCTGCATACGGAATGACTGTCGCCAATCTGTTGGTCAGCCAAGGCTATCAGGTCCAACGCGAATACTATGTGAACGATGCCGGAAGGCAAATGAACATTCTTGCCACCAGCACCTTCCTGCGCTATCTGCAGGCATGTGGTGCGGAACTGGCTTTTCCTAAAAACGGCTATCGTGGCGACTATGTTGCTGACATTGCCAGCACCTTGAGACAAGAACACGGTGATCGGTTCCTTCGTTCCACGATTGATCTTTTTGACCATGTTCCTGAAGATGAAGTCACCGATGATCAGGGCTCGATCATCCGGGGAGACAAAGAGGCGCATATTGATGCGTTGATCGACGCCAGTCGGCGACTTCTGGGCGAAGCATCCTACCGGATTTTTTTCAATGCGGCTCTTGAGAGTATTTTGACCGACATACGCAATGATCTTGCCGAGTTTGGCGTTCATTACGATTGCTGGTATTCGGAACGTTCCTTGGTCGAGCATGGCGCTCTTGATCGTGCGCTTGACCGTCTTCGTGCCGCAGGCGCCACGTACGAGGAAAAAGGCGCACTTTGGTTCCGATCAACCCAATACGGAGATGATAAGGATCGCGTCCTGGTTCGAGATAACGGCCAAACAACCTATTTTGCTTCAGACGTTGCGTACCACCTGGACAAATTCGAACGGGGTTTTGATCGAGTACTGAATATCTGGGGCGCTGACCACCATGGCTATATTAGCCGGGTACGAGCTGCACTTGAGGCTCTGGGCATTGATTCGTCCCGGCTTGAAGTTCGTCTGGTCCAGTTTGTGACCCTCTGGCGTGGTGACGAACAAATTCAGATGAGTTCTCGTTCGGGTCAGTTCATTACCTTGCGCGCCCTCAGGGAAGAGGTTGGCAATGATGCCGCCCGTTTTTACTACATTATGCGCAAATCGGAACAGCATATTGATTTTGATTTGCAACTGGCAACCTCACAAAGCAAGGACAATGCTGTTTATTACATTCAGTACGCTCACGCACGTATCTGCTCAGTGCTCAGAACCCTGCAGGAGCGAGGGGGGCAGTTGAGCCCAGATCAAGCCGACTGGACTGCACTCAATGGCGAACAGGAACAGGAAATCATTCAGCATCTTGAACAGTTCCCGGAACTCGTGCGCAAAGCTGCAGAGGAACGCGAGCCTCATATACTGGCTCATGGCCTTAAGGAACTGGCTGCACAATTTCATGCATGGTACAACCAGACTAAAGTTTTGGTTGATGAGCCAGCCATCGCCCAGTCTCGATTGGTTCTTTGTCGTTGTATCGCCCAAGTCCTGCGCCACGGGCTTGAACTTCTGGGTGTTTCTGCACCCGACCACATGTAAAACACTGAGACACACATGCCTGCTCCTGATCGAAAAAAGCGCTATGGCGCAACACCGAGACCCAAGCAGCAGACTACTCCGACAAGTTCAGGGGGCATAAAACGTCCGTTGTTATCCGGTTTGGCAACAGGATTCCTGCTCGGTGCCGGTCTTGTCGGTCTTCTTTGGCTTGATCACCACAGCCCTCACGACCCCTCCTGTGTGCTTAACTCCGCCTTGAGTTCCTCAAAACTAGCGGATTCCTCAAGCAACGACTCGGCAACACCTACCCCTCACTTTGATTTCTACAACATGTTGCCTGCTGGTCCAAGCGCAGTGCCGACGCCTGAAAAGACGGTAGCATCAAAAAGCCCGGATCATCCCAGCCATTCAAATACAGAAACAAAGAAAGAGTTACAAAAGTCGACCCTTCCAGAAAAAGAGCGCTACGATTTGCAGTGTGGCTCGTATAAAACTCAAGACGAAGCCGATAGCCTAAGAGCCAATCTGATTATGCATGGCACTCATGCGCTTATCCGACCATCACACCTCCCAGACGGATCTGTACGCTTCCGTGTGATAACTGGCCCGTACGAGGGCATTAAAGCCACACATATGGCGCGAACAGCTCTTAGTGATGCTGGCTTTAATTGTATTGCCCTGCGTCGACCATGAACATGCTGACGGATCGTTACGGACGTTCGATTCGTTATCTGCGCGTCTCGCTGACGGATCGTTGTGACTTTCGCTGCGTCTACTGCATGTCTGAGAAGATGCGATTTACCCATCGATCCAAACTTCTTGATTTTGATGAACTCGAACGCATCATCCGCATCATGGCAGGCCTAGGCGTACGCAAGGTTCGCCTGACCGGTGGTGAACCCTTGCTGCGCCGAGGCTTAACCGATTTTTGCCACCGGCTCACCCAGATTGAAGGGATTACCGAACGAGTTCTGACCACGAATGGCTCGCACTTAGCTTTTCTGGCTGACGACTTGGTCCGTGCAGGCATCCAGAGGATCAACATCAGCTTGGACAGCCTGCAACCGGAGCGATTCCGTCAAATCAGTCGTTTTGGCAACCTTGACGATGTCCTCGAAGGTATCGAAGCTGCCTGTAGGGCTGGTTTTGAACGCATCAAACTAAACACCGTCATATTACGTGGTGTGAATGAGGACGAAGTCCTGTCCTTGCTTGATTTTGCGCTCGAGAAAAAATTTGATATCAGCTTCATTGAAGAAATGCCCCTTGGTGAAGTTGGTCGCAACCGACCCAGTGAATATTATTCCAGTGACTGGATCGAAGCTCTGATTCGGTCACATTACCGCTGCTCTCAACCACAAACGGGATCTGCAACGGACGGCCCCTCCCGACTACTAACGCTTGATGCAGCTCCGGACATTCGGGTTGGGCTGATATCGCCGCATTCCCATAATTTCTGCGCACAGTGCAATCGGGTACGGTTAACCGCAGAAGGAAGACTTCTACTCTGCTTAGGACATGAAGATAGCCTCGATCTACGTGCACTGTTGCGCGCAGGCAGCTCTGACGAGGAGATAGAATCAGCCTTGCTCGCCCAAATGGACTTAAAACCTGAACGCCATCAATTTGCCCCAGACGAATCCGTTTCGATTGTTCGCTTCATGAACATGACGGGGGGGTAACGACCGACAAGTCCCGCTGGTAGCGCCGAAAATTCTCAACATAATGTAGGGCACTAGCGGCCAGCATTTCCTTTTGAGCTTCGGTCACCAAGCGTATGACTTTTCCTGGAGACCCCATCACCAGTGAGAAATCGGGAATTTCCTTACCTTCAGGAATCAGCGTATTGGCAGCAATCAGACAATAGCGACCAATTCGGGCATGATTGAGCACAACCGCATTCATGCCAATCAAACTATAATCCCCAATCTTACAACCATGCAGCATAGCCTTGTGCCCCACCGTCACATAAGACCCAATAACCAACGGCGCGCCCATATCGGTATGTAGAATGGAACCATCCTGGATATTGCTTCCCATGCCAACATGGATTGGCTCATTATCCCCGCGCAAAACAGCCTGAAACCAAATACTGACTAATGGTTCCAAGTGTACATCGCCGATAACATCAGCACTTTCTGCGATAAAATGTTCCCCTTCGGTCCTCAGCGACCGGTCCCCCAAACGATAAATCATAACCATTCCCTGACAATTTTAGCTTTCAGTGTACCAATGAGCTGGTTTGATAATCAACCTGATCGTGTTGTGCTAACGGACGCTCATCTACTTGAATTAACACTTTAATAATCCTAACAACATTTTTGAAACGTTCTATTCAAGCTGCATCTATGTATATCCCGTTGTTCTGTATCAATCTTAGTACTAACGAACTTGTGGTAAAGGAAAATCGATGTTCGCATCAAGCGTTTTGTTGAGGATATCCACCAGCATATACGCAGTTAATCCCCAGATTACAAAACCCCTATAACGATAACAGGGCATGTTATAGGTCTGATCCATAAAGCAAACCTGATGGTCATACCAAGGTTTCTGTTCCAAAAAAAACGACAGGGGCACATAGAAGACTTCGGCAATTTCATCCGGACTGGGCGTGAGATCAACATCGGGCTCGATCAATGCCAATACCGTTTGTACTTTCAGTCCAGCACGAGACACATAAATTGCCCCCTTCCCCTTGATTTCGACACAATCAGGATGTAATCCAACCTCTTCAAAGCTCTCGCGCAAGGCTGTTGCTTCGACGCTGGTATCGGTCGCATCACATTTTCCGCCAGGAAATGCCACTTCTCCAGCATGGGCCATAAGACGATCGGAGCGCTGAGTGAGTAACAGTCGAGGAGCATCCTCTCGGGTCAAGGCCACCAAAACCGCAGCATCAGGCTTCTCCCGAACGTTCCACTGCACCTGAGGCCAATCGGCAACAAGCAGATTCAAGATCGATGACCCATCGTCGCTCATAGTGCCACCCTCCTTTGAAACCATCAATCGACGCACTGGCAGACTGTTGTTTTAACCGACATGTTCATCATGCGACATCATACGCTGACAAGAAATCAATTTTTGTCATATTTATCGAAATTGAGCAATCAAATCTGTAGTATCTGTTGGTAGACTCATCTGATCAAGGCATTTGTCCCTTTTCAGGTACAGAACCTTGCAGGGCAAGATTATTATGATTTTGCGAACCCGAAAATTATTTTTTCCCTGAAGTTGTCGTCCCAGTCACAGACCCGGATTTTAATTTTGTTGCTGTGCTTTGTTGGCGTTTTCTGACAAATGTTTTGAGCTATCTTTCTGAGAGCGCTCATGTTTTCAGCGGTTTGCTCGCGACGAATGCGGCTGTCATCTTCACGAAAGCTGACATCCAAGACCCAGTGCAGCGCATTCTCCACTTCCCAATGACAGCGTACTGCCGCCAATATTTGTTCCGGCTCCCAGCCCAGGCTGCTGATCAAATACAGC
>JAJZUM010000010.1 GCA_021848605.1 Pseudomonadota bacterium
CTGCGCCGGGAGGTACCAAAAAGTTGATCCACTGACCTATAACGCGTAGTGTAGTGCCACTCCGATTTTTTATGAACAATATCTCGTTGATTAGGAAAGATATTTTTTTAGTGATGTTAAACATGGGCTAAAACGCCTCGATAAGAACACATGATTCAGAAAGGGCAAAATGCTTGACAACATCCGTCAATGTGATGAAAATACGCAGCCTTAAGTGGCTACGTAGCTCAGTTGGTTAGAGCGCGGCATTCATAATGCTGAGGTCGCAGGTTCGAGCCCCGCCGTAGCCACCATTTGCAACAACTCATACTGTCCTGCATCAACCTGTATCACACTAAAATCCAGTCATAACGCCAATTACAGATCACTTGTTTCATACACACGTGCCTACAAACACCTGTACAGCTAAAGGGTTTGGGAGCTAATATAGAAGCTAAATCTGGTTCAATAAACATTTGGCTCCAAAAGGTGTGTTGTGTCTAAAAAAGTTCCACTCAAAGAATGTTGGAAACTCGTACCCATTTCTACACAGCATATTCATGAACTATGAAGTGTCTGGAAGCTGTCCACTGTCAACGCCTTTTTCCGTGCCTGCTCCGTGGCAGCGTGAACCAATAGGGTAGCACTGTAAGTAGAACGGGTCAGGGCACAATAGAGCTTGCGCAGCTGGCGCTCTGTCCAATCACCGTCGATATCGATAACGATGACCCACGCCGCCTATTGTCCCTTGAACCGGTAGATGGTCTCCAAGGTCAGGACACCTTCACTGCAAATCTGCACACCATCGTCCGTGTATCGGCCTGTAAAACAACGCAAGGGCCAGACACCGAGATGGGTATCCGCGCGAAGAAGATGGTGTTCGAGCCCTTTCATAGAGACGATGACGATGTCTTCAAGGGGACAGCCCTGCTGCAGGACATGGGTCACCGCCTGCTCCAAGCACTGCTTCTCTTCCTCGATATCGAATCTTGTCGAAGCCGCTACCCCTCACGTTCCATCAGCTTCAGGTCGTGAAAAAGGCGGGCCAGATGCTCGTTGCGGCGCACGGTGATATGCAGCACATTCTGCGGTGTAACGCCCAGTGGTAATGGGCCTGGGTTAACCATTTCCAACCGGTCGGGATGCAGGTTCAGGTAAATGTCGCCACGCTGGGTGTAGGGGCGAGGGACCAGTGCGTTGACCAGCAGTTCGCGCACAACGATTTCATCGAACGCGGGCACGTTCTGGCGGTACAGGCCATCAGGCAGTTCGTAACGCTCGCGGAAGTCGGGAACCTCCAGCCAGACCGCCTCGATCAGTTCCATCGGGCTCTGGGTGTGGTCATCCCACACCAGCTTGTTAACCTTCTGCCCGTGCTCATCGTACTTGATAAACTGGATAACCGGTACCGTGGTCAGTTGTGCACGGTGATGTTGACTGCCAAGGCAGAGTACGCCCAAGTTGGTGAGAGTCATACCTTGCGCGAGCAGATAGTGATCGAGCAGTTCGTCATCGGACTTTTCCTTGACTGAAGCCTTGACTCGGTCGGACGCACGCAGGGCAACCAGTACCTTGTCACGTTTGGTGGTATCCACCTCGGTGCGTGGAATATGCAGGGTAGTCTGCGTTTCCCAAGGCAGTGCGGCTCGCTCACTGGCGAGCCGCATCACGTCATCGCCGGTGACAGGCTTGCTTTGGTCTGCCACGCGCAAGAAGTAACAGCCGTCGGTGGTGGACGCTATGGCCATGGCACGCGGAATACGCAATTCGATGTACTGGCCGCCATTTGTGGCGGTGACGACGTCAGGCAGTACTGCTACGTTAACGGTACGCTCGGCCAATTTGCGCCGCAGTGTGTCGGGCAGGTCTGCCTGACGGATCCGGTTGAGGTGCTGCTGGGTTGGTAGATGTGCAGAATCCACTCCTGCCGCTTGGAACACCCATTGATAAGTCAGAGCTCTAGTTAAAGCCCGATGACATTGCGAAACTTGCGAAAGTTAGGCCCAGCAATTAAATTAAAGTGGCTAGGCTCAATTTATTCACCGTCCACACGATGATAAATCGAACCTAGCCCGTTTGTTTCTTTAATTCTCACCACTCGCCCCAAAGCAAAGGCAGGCCACCCAATGTCCATTAAATCGCTAGCAAATCGACTTAGCTCCTTAAGTGTCGCTTTGGTAATGCTGCTTGCCCTCGCCAACTGTGGCAGTGGTACTAGCGACGGCACACCGGCCAGCAGCACGACGCCTCCGCCGGCAGGCGGGTCGAACGCCATCACCTGGGAAGATACCTACGACAGTATCCACTACTTCCAGACCTTCGACAGCCAGGTGCAGAACGTCGCCCAAACGGCATCTCACAGCGTGTTCGTCTGGGGTGCCGAACAACCCGTCAGCGCCTACCGAGCATCGAGCAACCCCAATATCTCGCTGAGCTATTACATTCCATGGGCCTACGATCCCGATGCCTCCCACGATCTTGCCTATTGGAAGAACATCCACCCAGACTGGATACTCTACCAGTGCGACCGGGTCACACCCGCCTACTTCGGCGCTACCACCAACATGCCGCTCGACATTTCTAACCCTGCAGTGATCGACTGGCAGATTCAAACCTACGCCACCCAAGCATCCACTCAAGGCTACGACGCCATCGCCGCTGATGAATTCACCACCGGCGGCTGGGGTGGCTGCGGCATCTACCAGAACGGCCAATGGAAGCAGCTTTACACCAGCGGAACCGGCGACCCGCAGGCCGACAAAGACCTCGTCGCCTGGGCAACAACATTCCGCAACCGGATTCACGCCCTGCCGCACCCGCTGGGACTGATCCCGAATTTCCAATATGACGGACGTCCACTGAATGACCCCACTCTGCTCGGCGTCGTCGCCAACGTCGACGGCATCCTCGACGAATGCAGCTTCACCGGCTGCGGCAACGGTAACCTCTCGGGCCAGAACTGGCTCAACCTCGTTGACTTCATCGAATACGTCCAGCAGCAAGGCAAAGCTTACATGGCCATCGACCAAGCCATGACGAACGACAACGCTGGATTCCAGTGGGGGCTTGCCTCTTACCTCATGGGTAAGGAACACGCGGAAGGGCTCTATCTCGTCAGCGCGAAGCAGTATCAGCAATTGGCCGGCAGCGACCTCTGGCGCAGCGAATACGCCGCCCGGATAGGCACCCCATGCAGCGCCATGCGGCTCATGCAGGGTGCCTACCAGCGCACCTACAAGAACGGCCTCGCCCTCGTCAACCCCACCACCAGCCCGGTCACCATCACCCTGCCGGGGAGCACGTTCACCGACCTGTACGGCGCCGCGCAAGGGTCCAGCGTCACCCTCAGCGGAACGAGTGGAATCGTCCTGCTTGCCTCGCAACCCCAATGTTGACGGCGTAGTGCTCTGACCACACTGCCACAACTGCAGGTTGGCGCCACTACATGGTATGTCCCATCAACTATGGGAATGATGATGCCCATATTGGGGATTCATGAGCATTAAAAGTTATCAACCGCCCCATAATTTCAGAGGTTGAGTCAGAGTCTCAAAGGCCATAATAGCAGCTGCCACCATAAAACCATCCGTTTTTGACATCATCATAGATTCCGAAGAGGTTGTCCTCGCCTGCGGCCATCTGCTGTGTACGACCCCACCTGCATGCCTACATGACAGCAGGTTCAGGGGACAACAAGGAAATAAGCGTTTCCCTAACGGCAGCTTTTTCAAGCATTCTTTATCAAGGGGGCGGTTCTCCGTTTCATGGAAGATTTTACAAGGACCGATACGTTCATGATGGCGAGCTGGTTTCGACTTGGTGAACAGCTGCCATCAGCGGGCACAATCCTTCCAGCGCACCCAGAAAAGCAGTTGCTTGACCGCAAGTGCGGTGACAGGAAAGGTCACAACATAGCTGCACCAAACCCAGTAAGAACACTGCAAGCCAATCCACCAGCCAATTCCGGCACCCAAACCTGAATCCAGCTGATCCAGCATGATAAACAGACGGGCGTAACGCTGCGGCAGTGTACCCGGCGCAATTCCCATGCGTCGCTTCATCCATGAATTGGGCAACTCAGCGAAGATATAACCTGAACCAGCCAGTAACCCACAGCCGAACCAGCTCGCATACGAAAGCTGCCAACCCATCGATCCCTGCATCGTCGGCATAAGCAAGGCCGCAATCGCAGTCAACATGGGCATGACCAGCATCCCGCGCCAGGTTTTATTAGCGCCAAACAGGCGCAGCGAGACCGGCTGTGCCAGAAAAGCCAGCCATTGATAACGCACAAACATCATGTGGGCAACGCCGGCAAACACAATAGGCACTTGCAACCATAAAGCAATCACAACAGGATGATTGTTCATGAACCCATACTTCCTTTCAGACCAAGCCAAACAAAAAAAATCGCACTACCTAAGGTGATCCCTAGGATATGACTGAGTTTTTTGAACTTAAAAAAAGGCAGGCGCAACTGCATCAAAACGCTCATTGCCAACAACATCAGGACCATAAGGTTATTGACCATGAACCAATGGGTCAGGGTACGCAACAACTCATAGCTGGCAACCACAAACAAACTCCAGAATACCGGCATACCCAGATAGGCCAGTTCGCCCTGCCCTGATTCAATATTGCCGACTTCATTAAAAACAGCCAGACGAATACAGCCACTGGCTACAAACAGCGGCAGGACCAATGCTGGCCATCCCGCCATCCCATTCAGAAACAGAAGGATACTGGGCGATACCAGATAAACCAAAACATCCATAAAACCATCAAGGTAGCGTCCAAAATCACGTACCAGACCATAACGACGTGCCAGCATGCCATCTAAGGCATCTGCCAGCATGGCCAGATACAGCAGCGACAGTGCAAACCACATCTGTCGGGAAAGAACCAACACCACAGCCATGGAACTTAAAACCACACTCGACAGGGTAAGGAGATCCACGGCATTTAAACGAACCAGGAAAAAGCGTTTTTCCATCATGGACCATCGTTCCCCGCTCGTTTCTTAGACAGTATCTGCTTTAAGCTTTCTCGATCAATTTTGCTCTGATGCCGACCATCGACAGGAATCGTCATTGCGACCAAAATCACCGGTACAGGCAACTGCATCGCGATAAGCACATCCCGAACCGAATCAGGTATTCCGTTCTGACATTCCAGGGCAAGCACCCAGTCTGCCCCTACTGCAACCAGTGCACTTCGTCGTACACCATCAAGAAGGTCAATCTGTTTTTCGACAACAAAAGGCCAGACCACCTGATCCTGCCACTGCAACCGATCCCGGTATCGCCCAACCATCCACAGTCGATGATGATGATCCATAAACCCCACATCACCCGTTCGATGCCAGACATGGCCATCTTTGGAGATGATTTTGGATAACCTGGTTGCCTCGGGCTGGTCGACATAAGCTTTGAGCACATGAGGTCCTTTGACCCAGATTTCCCCTTCACCCCCAACCGGACAGCGAGCGTTCAGCAAGTCCTGCTCATCGTCAAAATTAGCCCCTGCGGCACTGATGCACAACTCGGCACAAGCCGCCGGATAGCCAAGAAGGTATCCACGATCTTCCTGAGCATGCTCAAGAAAATCAGCAAGCGCTATGCTTGCAATCGGCTCAGCTTCGGTTGAACCATAGACACAGGTAATGGCTGCCTCAGGGAATACCAATAAGAGTTTTTCAGCAAGTCGAACTGAAATGGTCGAACCACCAATCGCCAAAGCACGAATGCTCCGGAACTGGACATGCTGATTCGAAGCCCATTCAACCAAGGTCTGCAAACAGGCCGGTGCTGCACTGAAACGGCTGATTCGTTCGGACTCAAACTGATGATACAAAAGCTCTGGAACACAAAACGCAGGCCTTGATAAATCCATGGCTGGCAAGATCGTTGAGATGCCACAGCACAGCTGATGCAGCACCATCACCGGGAAACAGGTTGAATCTCGATCTTCATCGACATCCGGCCAGTGAGCACGCAGGGCATGATGCTGCGCCAATAAACTGGAATGTGTTCGATCCGCACCTTTGGGGGCTCCCGTACTTCCCGAGGTAAACGAAATCAATCCATGCGCATCACCAGCAAATTCCTTGGGAATGGACCACTTGGCTGAGACAGGCACATCCATACGTCCAACACCCAACGTCTTGCCATCAATTGCAAAGCGGCGAAGCGACCACAGAGCCGGAATTTTCCACCAGTGCCGGACGATATCCAACGTGCCGATTAACCACTGCGCCTTACTGCTGCGCAAGGCTGACATCATCCGCTTGCGACTCATGCCACGATCAATCAAAACGGGGATCGCCCCAAGTGCCATCAGAGCAATCACCAAAACATAGAGGTCGATCTGTACCCGCATGAGGACCAGCACCCGATCGCCCGACTGCAGTCCCAATCGTTGAAAACCGGCAACTACCGAACCGATGCGCTCCGCCAGTTGTTTATAGCTGCAGTGTTCTTGAGACCTCAGCTCGCCTTCTTGTACTTGCGTGATGGCAAGTGCCAAGCGTTCAGGATGACGCTGACAGGCATCGTAAATGAGCCGGGTAAAATTTATGCCTTGCAGTTCCATCATAATGTGCTCTTGAACAACCCATAGTGATGACGACGTTGGCCGTGGCGATCTGCAAACCGGTACGAGGTATTATCCTGGCGGATCAACACACCGGCAGATTGGTCATAAAGTCCCTTGGCTCTTTGTAACAACTCAGCTGACATGACGGTAAACAGCCCCAGAGACCGGAAATCCGGCCGAACGCCGGCGGTACGCGCCAATTGAATACGTGGGAACGGCAACCGGTCAAAATCCTTGTAGCCGACTTCCGACCAGGGCATGGCAACAGGACGACGCAACAGGGGTGCATAGTCTGGGTAGGTCAAAAAGAATCCGGCGATATCCCCATTGCTGTCCTCGGCAAGGATGGATGTTCTGGGACAAAAACGTTGCGCGAAGGCCTCTCCGCACACCTTTTTGAACGTATCCAGATTGATGGGGGTATAAGCAAAATTGCCCGAAAAAACCTGCTCGACAAAACCGTACAGTTCCTGAAGATGATCAAGCCAGTATTGTGCAGTCATGGCTTTGAGCACAATGTGTCCCTGCAAGGCTGGCCATAATTTTTTTTGCTCAAGAAGCGCTTTTTCACGAATCTGTTCAAGTTCGGCAAACGTGGAAACATAGGTATGGCAGCAACGAAAACCAAGCGACTCTAGCAGTCCAGGAGCATATTCAGGGTTCCAGGGCTCTCCTGGAAAGGCCCCCTCATCAAAGCGATCCAGACGAAGGCGGTAGGGCTGAAAGGTTGTAAAATTGATCGGCCCGTAGACTTCTTTGGCACCTTTGGCCCGCGCCCAATCCCGAAAACCTGCAAAAAGTGTTGTGTGGGCGACAATGTCATCCATACCTTCCCAAAAACCAAAGTAGGCAACCGGACACGCCTGGATCATCTGCTGCGGAGCAAAGAATCCAGCCAATCTGGCCAACCCATCAATCGAGCCAATCCAAGCCTGACCCTGTTCAAACCAGCTGTTTTGCTCGTTGAATAAAGACATAATCTGGTGACGATCTTCACCTAGCCAGAAAGGATCATGCTCATAGACCCGTTCAGGTAAATCAAGAAACGCATCGGGTAATTGTCCACGCGGATCCCATTGTCCCATATGGATCTTCATACCGAGGTCTCGCTTCGGACTTGCACCGTTCCAAGACTGCCATCCATGCATACGATCGAGCCATCGGCAATCAACGTTGTCAAACCGGCAATGCCGACAATCGCCGGTATGCCCAATTCACGGGCAACCACCGCAGAATGAGATAGTGTTGAGCCTCGTTCGACCAAAATACCTCCTGCAGTTGGAAAGAGCGGTGCCCATCCCGGGTCAGTACGCACCGTACATAAAATCTGACCCTGCAAAGACATCTCGTCCTCAGGAGAAAAAATAACCCGAACTGGGGCTTCGACAATACCGGGATAGCATCCCGTTCCCTTTAATACACCATCCGCATGTTCATGAACCTCATAGGGATAGACAAAATGATCATGCAAACCCACCATATCCTGAACATGGAAATGATGGGGCAGATCATCATGTTGATAACCGACGTATTCCTGCCGGCGCAGTCTGATCAAGCCCTTTAAGTCATTTTGAACACTGCGACCATCATCCAAGGCATAGAGTTCGTCCAAGGTAAGATAAAAAATATCGCGCGCAGTTTCCAGGTGACCATGCTGTGCCAACTGACGCCCCAGTTCCAGAAACAAGGATCGATACAAACCAAACATACGCGTTCGAGCCAGACGCATGTTCTCCCGGTTTCGAATCGCGGCGCGAAGTCGAGTCAGGTTTTTGCGAAAAGTGCGTAAACCCCTCATGCCAGCTTGGCGTCGTATCGCTTGAAAAGCTTCCTGTTCCGCAGAGGAGCGAAACATGGCTTCGCGTTCGGTCAGATGAGCCAGGGTGAGATCTTCACGGCCGAGGTAATTGCGCAAGACCATGAAGAGAAACGAAGGATCCTCACGAAGCGTGACCGATTCCAGTTTTAATTCACCAATGGTGCGATCTCCAAAACGTTCAATATAATCCAGACAACTCTGGTAAAAGTGATCATCCACACTCCGGATTCGCTCCAGCAACGACGAGACTTCATGATCTTCAATGAGTTGTCTGAGATCAGGATGAGCTCGGACATAGGCACTCATAACCAAAATCACTTTGGTTGGCTCAGTGCTCTCAATACCCTCTTCACCACAGAGCAGATTGTTTTGCAGGAGCGATGGTTGCTCAAATCCTGCCGCAACAAGCGCCCGATGGACCCTGCCATTCATCATCATGACGTAAAAATCGTTGAGAATGGGCGTGGTCCAACGCATTAAAAGCTGTCGATCAAGTTCACGAATTTTTTGGATGATGGCCGCCGGGGACAAATTGAGCAGGCCACGACGATCCATGCCTGAATAAGTCTGTTCAAACAGGTGACGAAATGCCTGGACATGATGATCCATACGCCAGAAACCACGCATCAAGGACCATGAAGCCCGCAGAAGCTGTGGAAGTCGGCGCCAACGTGTCCACACTGAAACCGGTTTGTCATCGATGAAATCAACCGGATCGGTCAACCCCATCATCCGTTCCATATCAGCCTTGTTGGTTTTGAACGACGGCAGAAGCAGTAATCCCCGATACCATTGATTGATGTTGTAGTAAATACGCCCCCTGATCAGCCCCAGCATGTTATCCAACATATCCTGGTGCTCCAGAATCACCCGTTCGGATACACCAAGAATACGCATAGTTTGCCGATAAACCGTTGCATAAGCACGACTGGCAAAACTGAAGGTCAAAGGCGTTGTGACACCACAATAGGATTCCTGGATATTTGAATTGTCAAAAACCGTTTTTTTGACATTCCCATCCTGGGGGATCGGTAATCGGGTAATGGGTCGGCTCTGTAAAATATAGAACTGCCCCTGACACAGTGTCCATTCTATATCCTGATGTTCACCTTTGGCATGCACAACCGAACGGGCCAGATCCCGTAAAGCCAGAACCTGTCCGTCTGCAAGACAGGGGACAGACACCCGTGCCGCATCAACAGGACGCTCACACGTTCCAAAACCCTGCTCCCGGTCAAACACAATCTGGCTGGTTTTCGGATGACAATGTACCTCAAGCGCAGATTGATCCCAACGGACACTGAACTCATCCGTTGCACATAAACCCGATACAATCCCTTCCCCAAGCCCCCAGCATGCTGAAATCAGCATATGCTGACGACTGCCATTGAGCGGGTGGGCGCTGAATAAAACCCCAGACACCTCTCCTTCAATCATCTGTTGAAGAATCATGGCCGAACGGGTTGCCTTCAGTGGTATTTGATGGGTACAACGATACATCAAGGCCCGGGCATTAAAAGCCGACCCCATGACCCGCCGAATGCTTTCCAGCAGCGCTGAACGGCCTCGCTGGAACAACTCGGTATCCATCTGTCCGGCAAATGATGCTGCCGCCGAGTCCTCACCACATACGGACGAACGAACAGCCCAGAACTGCTCCGAATCCAGGGCTTCGAACCACGCATCAAATTCCTCAAGAAAGCCTGACGGCCAAGGGGTATTCTGCAGAATCGCCTTGATGCGTACTGATGTTTGCTCAAAAATGGCCGGTTCAGGTTGTTCCACATGCTCAATCTGCAACGCTTCGAGGAGAGACGGAATGGCGCTATTGTGAACCATGTCATCAAACAAGGCGGTGGTCACCACCCACCAGGCAGGTACCCTATAGCCACGACGACTTAGCCATGCCAACTGACCTGCCTTTCCTCCGGTCTGATCTTCACCCAACCCATGCACCAACACCTGCGAACTGGCGTAAAGATACTTCGGCCTCACAGAAAACCCTCCAAACTCAACAAATTCCGGAATGCTCGATAAACCCGTTCCATGAATGGATAGTGCCGGAACGTATGTGCCATCATATAAAGTGGCATACGATTGACCAGAATATCCATCAAGGCCAAACGATAACCCTGTCGCCAGATTAGTGGATCAATCGACCGACCGGAATGTCGCTCAAGTTCTGAGCGGTGCAGTTCGATGTAGCGGTCTACATCGGCAGGGTCAATCGGATCAAACAGGGTAAAGCCCAGCAACTCGACCAGGTCATGTTGCGGCAGATGCAGTGTCGCCAGTTCCCAATCGTAGACACATAAGCGCAAGGATTGTTCTGAATCTTTGCGAAACGCAAGATTTCTGGGATTAAAATCGTTGTGGATCAGCGTTCGGGGCATTTTTTCAATCTCTGCCCACCAATGATCAATCTCGTGCAGAATTGCCTGGTACAGTTCCAGATCCTCTTCGGAGAACCACTCAGGAAACTCCTCACGGGCATGGACACCCAGCAGTTCCCAAAGTCGTTGCTTCTCCAGCATACCTGCCCGGGTTGGGAATTCAGTGAGCCATGGCTGCTGGATCAACTCAGCTTCACGGCCATACCAGATGCTGTGTATCTCCGAAATGCCACAAATAGCTGCCTGAATATGAACTGGCCGCCAGGATGAGGTGTCATCGGCCGAGTCCATAAACAGCAAGTCCCGGAGATTTTCTTCAACAAGCATAAAAATCTCACGATCATCCTGACGAAAAACACCATGAATTTTTGGAACATAAGGTCGCATGCGCTCATCTGACGCCCCCAGAATAGCCAGTTCACGAATGTGGCATCCGCGAAATCCTAAATGATCCTTGAACTTATTGAATTCCTGGGCCAGACGGGGATTACACATAGACGCCATACTGTTCATCATCAATATGACTTCCTGATCTAGCGGCTTTATTTTCAGCATGACATCCCGAACACCCGTTTGGGTATGAAGGCTCATGGGAAATAAACCAATCAATTTGTTGACCTTGTGCGAGGTCAACTCGGTAATGATGCTCGAACCCGTTGATTGCTGGGGATGCGCCTCCACTTCACGAACTTCCTCCCCAAGAATCGTCGAGAAAAACTCAGGGGTCAGGTCTACCCATTTCAGATGCTCCACGGGACGATTCCGGCCGAGTTTTTCATGAGCTCGGGCAAACTGATCGGAAGCAATTGCCGACAAAGTTGAGAGATCCAACGCCAGACAATAGGCCGCAATAATTTCCGCCAGCTTGTGTGCTTTGCCCGGACCAGCACACCCCAACATTTCAAGACATTCACGTTGCTGAACCAGATTGGTACCACCACCCACCGTACCAATAACCAGCGAGGGCAACATCATGGTACAGTACACATCGCCGGCCTCATTGAGTTCAATGTGTAGTTGTGCCAGTGAGGACTCATGCACGCAGGCAATATCCTGCCCCAAAGAAGTAAACATGGCGGCAATGATATTGGCAACATTGACATTCATGCCGATCATGCCTGCTGCAATTGAACCGGCAAGCATGTAGTTGTAGGCTGAAACCAGTTGCGCCGGTTCCACTTTGAGAACCTGTTTGCAGGCCTCGGCCGTCAATACAGACTCAGAGACGACCCGAATACCCCGCCCACGCAAAAAACTCTGATAGGTAACTTTTTTATCGTTGGAAAGATTGGCTTCAATCAAAAAGTTTTCAACCGTCAGTCCTTTAAATTTCTGCAAAGACTTCAAAATCCACTGACAGATCTGCCAACTACAGGTTGTCGTCATGTTTTGACCGGCGGCATCACCCGTTCGGTAAATCAGATAAACATGCACATTGCGACCAAGCACATAAGCCTGGACGCTCTGAAGTTCAGCATAGTTGGAATAACGACGGGCTTCCCGTACCAGTAATTCAAACTGATCCTTGACCCAGTCTGCAAAAAACATGGCGTTCGACATGGTATCAAAGACAAAAACAGGTACACGCATCATGTGTTGCCCTAATACCCGGGTTGACACCCCCCCAGATCGAGACAGTGCGGTCGCGCCTCGAGTCGCAGAAGCGACCAGCGCTCCTTCCGAGGTTGCCAACGGAGCATAGAAAAGTCCTTTGGCATGATTGCCACGGATATGCAAAGGGCCCGCAACACCAACTGGGATCTCAACAGAGCCGATCAGCCCTTCGATATTGCTCACCAGTTTTCTGGGATCAAGCTGAGTGCGACATACTTCCGTCAATGCTGCCTGGGTTTCAGCGCGAATAAACTCCAGACGTTGCTGGCGCGCCTCTTCGGTATAGAGACCCCGTGCCGGAATCTTGGGAAGATTCAAAGCATCATAGGAGTCGACATCATCTTCTGTCTGCTGTCGCAGCCGGTAATAAATCTCCCAGAACATCGCTTTGTTCTGTTCGGATGCTCCGGATCCCAGCCATACTTCGTAGCTACCAGCACCCCGTTCAAGAACCTTGACAACCATCATTGCCTGCAAAGTCCATTGCTGCTCTCCCCAATTCAGTATCGCTGGGGGCATGACGGTATCCATGCTGAACGGAACCAGACTTTCCTCCACAAGAATAACCAGGGCATGAGCTGATAACGAAATGATCTGGGCCCGTATGTTCTGTTCACAGCAGACAAAAGAAAGCACAAGCTGATCGGATATCCCCGGTGAAACATGATGTTGTGCGTGGCGCATGGATTTCATAACTTCTCCTGAAAACACCCTGATACAACAACCCTGACAACAGGATTAAAAAAACATGGCAGCGACAACAACGGCATAACCGGCCAGCATAGCCAAAGCAACCGACTTTTCATTCCGTTCCCGAGCCTGCTGGCTTGGAGCACGTAGATACTGAATAAGGGCAACCAAAGCCTGAAGCCCAAACATCATAATCACCAGAGTGGCCATCCAGCTTTGCTTACCCAGCGTCCCCAAAAGCAGCACCTGAAGTAGCAGCATGACAAGGACCAGAACCATGACAATCAGTCCAGCATTCCTGTATCCAAAAATGCGCGAATAACTGTCTACACTCGGACGTTCTTCCTCCGGACCTTTGGTTTTACGGGTGATTTCGAAGCAGAAGCCACTGACCAAAGCCAATATCATGAGCACATGGAGTGACATACTGCCCACATGCCCCGGCTGCGCCAACGCTGCCAGCCAAAGTACGACCAGTGGCATGATCAACATATGAGAAAAGGCATAGATCGTCAGGTGTCGATTTAACCAGTCCGCGACAAAAAATTCTTTGGTCATCAAAGATGCCCAAAAAATCATCAGCAACCAGGATTCAGTGGTCGGACCTATACCTCGATCCCGATACAGTGCCATGCCTGACTGGACAAGGACGGCAACAACACCGACCACTTTCAGATCCACAAGCCGAATCAGACCGCGTTGTAAAACTCTTCCCGGAAAATTGACACAGTCACGCTCATAATCCTTGTGCTCATCAAAAATACGAAGCAGTAGAAAAAAGGACCAAGAGAGCATGCAACCCATGATATCCCAGACATGTAACGACGATGATGGCAGACCCGCGCGGGCAACCGATGCCGTCGTGACATACAAGATAAAAAAAAGTAAAGCGTTCTGTAAGGGAAAACGCTCGTGCATCCAGGCCATAAAACGTTTTGACCACGGGCTTTGCAAAGACAACTCGTTCATCAATCATTCCTAAATAAAAATACATGATCAGCAACCTGTCAGCTCAGTATAGAAACGAATTTCAGAACAGATTGTCTGAGCCAAGTGTTGCCTGTAAAGATTCACCTGTCGGCAGAGCTCTTCTTGGCCGGATAGCATGGAAGGATAAGTCGTGATGTGAAGATTACGGTCAGTTGTCCGTATTTGAGCCAGAAGAGTGTATTCGCGGTCTATGGTGTGCCGACCTGAAATGCACGTATGGCGGCAATTCCCTGCCCACCATGCTGCCAGGCAATTGCCTGATCGCCATACTGCATTCCGCCTAGTGCATAAACCGGTAACCGAGCCATCTGGCTGAGCGCGGAAAATCCTTCCCAACCCATTGGAACAGCCTCAGGGTGTGTGGCTGTTTTCAGGACCGGCGAGACGGTGGCATAGTCCATCCCCAGTCGGCTCATCATGTCAAGATCATTGGCGTTATGTGCCGCCCCCCCCATCAAGACCGAGGAAGGTAATCGTTGGTCCAGAGCCTGCCATACCCGAGACGAGCAGTGCACACCCGCCACACCCAGAGATTCGACCATATCCCAATAATCGTGCAAGAGTAGTTGCTCTCTGGGCCATACTTTCATAACCTGCTCTACCCAAGATCGGTATTGCAACCGGTTTAACCCGGGTCGTCTCAGTACCAAAAG
Source organism: Pseudomonadota bacterium (assembly GCA_021848605.1). Lineage (GTDB taxonomy): Bacteria > Pseudomonadota > Gammaproteobacteria > Pseudomonadales > Moraxellaceae > JAJXWR01. The sequence goes on from JAJZUM010000010.1 coordinate 14,733, forward strand.
TGCTTGGGGATGCACATCGGGAAGACCACCCTCAGGTGTTGTGATCATCAACAGTGCTGGCAGCCGCAATGCTTTCAGCACGGGAAGATTGGCTGCAGGAAAGCATTTTTCACTCAGATCAGCCAGATGGCACCACTGGATCGGCTGGCCCTCACGCCCATAAGGCACACCCTGAAAGCGGTCAACCAACCAGACATCGAGCCAAATGTCCTGGGTGGGATAAGTCCAGGCCAGTTGAATCAAAGGCCTCGCCGAAACCGGCATAATCCCGAGTTCCTCGCTGAGTTCACGCCCCAAAGCCTGTAAAGCTGACTCACCTCGTTCAACTTTACCCCCAGGAAACTCCCATAACCCACCCTGGTGCTTGTGGAGCGGACGCTGTGCCAGAAGTACTTTCGCTTCGGTATCAATAATGGCAGCCGCTACAACCCAAAGATGCCCCTCAGGAACGGTATTCGGCATTGATCTTCACATAATCATAGGAAAAATCACAGGTATAGACCCGATCCAGATAAGGACCTCGTCCAAGCACAAGACGAACCAGAATATCTTTTTGCTTCATGACCTCAGCACCCATGGACTCCTGATAAGATGGATCCAGCCCTCCCAGCCAACATACCCGCACATCATTGAGCCAAACTTCAACCTTATTGACATCTAGATCAGCAATACCTGAACGACCCAGTGCAGCCAGAATACGTCCCCAATTGGGATCGGAAGCAAAAAAAGCGGTTTTGACCAGTGGCGAATGAGCCACCGTATAAGCCGCTTCACAACATTCTTCAATGCTTGCCCCATCTTCAACCTGCACGGTGATGAATTTGGTTGCACCTTCTCCATCACGAACGATCTGCTGGGCCAGATCCAGCATCACCCGATCAACAGCAGTAGCCAGAGCTACCGCCAGCTCTGAATGACGCTCTGAGACAAGCGCATTCCCGGCTGCTCCGGTTGCCGCCAACACGCAGCTGTCATTCGTTGAGGTATCACCATCCACGGTAATGCGATTAAAAGATTTTTCCACGGCTTCGTGCAGAATCGCTTGCAACAAAGAGGGCTCAACGGCCATATCCGTTGCCACAAAGGCCAACATGGTCGCCATGTTGGGACGTATCATGCCGGCACCCTTGGCAATTCCGGTGAAGGTATAGCGTGTCCCGGCGACTTCAATCTGAAATGAAACACCTTTTGGTTTGCTATCTGAGGTCATGATGCCCCAGGCGGCATCCTGCCATCCATCCGTCTTAAGCCCTTGCAACGCTGCTGGGATAGCCGCAGCAATACGTTCAGCCGGCAGTGCTTCACCAATAACTCCGGTACTAAACGGCAAAATAGTCCATTCCGGGACGGAAGCCGCCTGGGCCAGTGCATTACACGTATGGCGGCACTGGCTAAGACCGTGGGCACCGGTTCCTGCATTGGCATTACCGGTGTTGATCAACCAGAAGCGCGGCTGATCCGACTCAATATGCCGGCGTGCCAGCTGAACGGGTGCGGCACAAAATGCGTTGCGGGTAAAAACCGCCGCCGTATGCGTACCTTCAGCCAGTTCAAACAAAACGAGATCACGCCGGTTCTGATAACGCACCCCTGCTTCAACAGTGGCACAGCGAATGCCTGGGACAGGATAGAGTTCAGCGAGGGCGAACGGAGGTGCGTCGGTCATGACAGGTTCCTGTTTGAGAATGGGAAAGTCTGGCTAGTTTAGAGGATCAGCAAGCGCCTCGCCAAGCCTGATTGCACGAATGATCAGGCCTCGGACCGTCGCTGCAAACGAACCGGCAAAGCTTCGGCGCCTGACAACTGGATGGTACGGGTTGGAAACGCAAAACCTATGCCTTCATCCGTAAATCGACGCAATAGACCCAGATTGATCGACTGCTGAATATCCATATAGGTCAGATAATCAGGCGTAGTCACCCAATAGACGACTTCAACATTCAGTGAAGAATCGGCAAATTCCTTGAAGTGTGCCCGCTCAAAGCGAATATGCGGCTGCGACTCGATCACACTGCGAACCATGGCAGGCACCCGTTCCATTTTCTCTGCAGAGGTATCGTACGTCAGTCCGAGATTGAGCAGGATACGCCGTTCCTCCAAAAATCGAAAATTGCGCAGGCGGGCCTTGGTCAAATCAGTATTGGAAAAAATCAACAACTCACCACTGAGACTACGAATTCGGGTCGTCTTGAGACCAATATTCTCAACAGTGCCCGAAAGACCATCAATACTGACAAAGTGTCCAATCTGAAAGGGTTTGTCCAGAACAATCGAAAGACTGGAAAACAGGTCTCCTAAGATATTCTGCAGGGCAAGACCGACGGCAATACCACCAACGCCCAGTCCGGCAAGCAGGGTACGTACATTAAAACCAAGATTCTCCAGTAGAGCAAGAAACAGAAACGTCCAGAGTACCAACCGGGCAATGAAACTCATGGCCGCCAATCCGGTGGCTGTTTCCGGATCATGTTCCAGAGCACGGTGACGTGAACGCTGGATCAGCACATCCATGAATCGGCTTGTGCTCAATGCAAACTGCAGAAAAAAGGCAATCGTTGCCAAAATTTCACCGGCACGGCTAATGCGATGCGGCAAATCCAGATCGTCAACAACCGGATAAAGCGCCACCAGCAGCAGTAGAGAAGTCCTCAGACTCCCCATAGCTTCAACCAACCCCTGATCCCAGTGAACTTTGGTGCGGCCAGCCCAAACACGAAGCCATGTCAGCACATAGGCGCGCAAAAGATGCTGCAAGATTGGTACAGCCAGCAACCAGGCAAGTGCCACCAGCCAGTCACTCACCGCATTACCCGCAAATTCCATATCCAGCACTGAGTTCCAGCTCAGATGATGAACCAGGTTCTCAACCCGCATGATTCGCAGCCCTATACAATGAACGCTTTAACTGGCCAACTGACCATGACAGTGTTTGTACTTCTTGCCCGAACCACAGGGGCAGGGCTCATTACGCCCAACCCGGGGACCGGCCCGGAATGGAATTTCTTTCCCCGGTGCCTCAGGTATATCGTCCAGAGGCAAAGCCTCTTCATCCTGGGCAAGTACCGGTGCAGCCTGCTGGTGCTGAAACTGAAGCGACATGGCTGCAGCCTGACGTTCACGTTCAGCTTCAATGGCCTGAACTTCCTCAGGCGTATGCACCTCTATACGTCGCAATACCTGGACCAGTTCCAGTTTGATCGACTCCAGCATTTGCTCAAACAGCAGAAATGCCTCGCGCTTGTACTCCTGCTCAGGATTCTTCTGGGCGTAGCCACGCAGATGAATTCCCTGGCGGAGATAGTCCATGGCAGACAGATGTTCCTTCCAGTGTCGATCCAGAATCTGTAGCATCAACTGTTTCTCAAGCTGATCCATGACACCATCGCCAACCTGTTGACGTTTCTCGGTGTAGACACCCTGCATGGCTTCAACAATACGCTGACGCAAACCAGCCTCATCCAGACCATGATCCTCATCCAGCCAAACCCGAAGCGGCAGGTTCAACAGGAAATCAGCCTGCAGCGCTTTTTCAAGACCATCGATATCCCATTGATCATCCACACTATTGGGAGGAACAAACTGAGCAAAAACCGATTCCACCACGCTGGCATGGATCCTTGACACCGCCTCCCGGATCTGCTCAGCAGACATAATTTCATCACGCTGCTGATAAACAACCGAACGCTGATCATTAGCAACATCATCGTATTTAAGAAGATTCTTGCGGATATCAAAGTTTCTTTGTTCTACTTTGCGTTGAGCATTTTCAATGGCTCGTGAGACCCAGCGATGTTCGATGGATTCACCAGGCTGCATGCCCAGACTACGCATCATGCTCTTGACCCGATCACTGGCAAAAATCCGCATCAGATCGTCTTCAAGAGACAGATAAAAACGAGACAGACCTGGGTCACCCTGACGACCAGCACGACCACGCAACTGATTATCGATACGACGCGACTCATGCCGTTCCGACCCAAGGATATGCAGCCCCCCGGCATCCAGAACTTTTTTATGGGACACTTCCCAGTTACGACGCAATTGCGCTTCCTGCTCAGGAGTGGGGTTCTCAATCCGCGCCAGTTCAGCTTTCCAGTTGCCACCGAGGAGAATATCCGTGCCACGACCCGCCATGTTCGTTGCAATCGTAACCGCACCCGGCTTACCCGCCTGGGCAATGATTTCTGCTTCCTGTTCGTGAAACTTGGCGTTGAGCACCGCATGCTCAACCCCGGCCTGGCGCAGCAACCCGGAGAGATATTCACTGGTTTCGATGGTGGTGGTTCCAACCAGAATGGGAGCACCCTGAGCACGGAAAGAGCGAATTGCCTCAATCATAGCGGCAAACTTCTCTTCCTTGGACAGAAACACCAGATCATCCATATCCCGGCGAATCATCGGTCGATGGGTTGGAATCACGACAACATCCAGTCCATAGATTTCACGAAACTCGCCAGCCTCAGTATCTGCAGTACCGGTCATCCCCGAAAGCTTGCGGTATTGACGAAAATAGTTCTGGAAGGTTGTCGTGGCAAGCGTATGATTTTCTGCCTGAATGGCGACGCCCTCTTTGGCTTCAACGGCTTGATGCAAGCCTTCCGACCAACGCCGACCGGGCATCGTACGGCCGGTATGTTCATCAACAATAATGACTTCACCCTGCCGCACGATGTAATGCACATCGCGCTGGTAAAGCACATGAGCCCGCAAAGCCGAATGGACGTGGTGCAATAAACTGATATTCGCCGCAGAATAGAGACTGTCACCCTCTGCCAACAGACTGGCTTGGGACAGCAAACGCTCAACTTTTTCATGACCCATTTCAGTCAGTTCTACCGTCCGGTGCTTTTCATCAACGCTGTAATCGCCTGGCTCCGTCTCAGTCACTTGTCGATCCAGATAGGGAATAAGCCGGTTGACTTCGAGATAAAGGCGCGAAGAATCTTCGGAAGCGCCCGAAATAATCAGTGGAGTCCGGGCTTCATCAATCAGAATCGAATCGACTTCATCGACAATTGCAAAATTAAGCGGTTGCTGATGCTTGTCTTCAAGACGGAAGGCCATATTGTCGCGCAGATAATCAAAACCGAATTCATTGTTGGTGCCATAGGTCACATCACAACGATAGGCCTGATGTTTTTCTTCAGGAGGCTGGAATGAACGGACGACCCCAACCTTCATATTGAGAAACTCAAACAGGGGCTTGTTCCAGGCCGCATCGCGGGTGGCAAGATATTCATTGACGGTAACCACATGCACACCAGCACCAGACAGCGCATTTAGATAGGCAGGCAATGAGGCTGTCAGGGTTTTTCCTTCTCCGGTTCGCATCTCGGCAATACGCCCTTCATGCAGGGTAATTCCGCCGATCAGCTGAACATCAAAATGGCGCATACCCAAAACACGTTGCGCTGCTTCGCGACAGGTCGCAAAGGCTTCGGGGAGCAGAGCATCAAGTGTTTCTCCGGCCTGGAAACGAGCCTTGTACTGTTCCGTCAGGCCACACAACTGTTCATCCGAAAGCGCCTTCATGCCTGACTCAAGGGCATTGATTCGATCCACCATACCCTGCATGCGGCGCAGTTCGCGCTCGTTTTTCGTCCCAAAAATTGCGCTTAGAAAGTTCGCCATCCTCAACCTGCCTGTTATCCACACCCGAAGACCCCGGACAACCGTTCATCCAGGGGAACATCCATTCTAACTGTTTTGACCTGACTTGACATCATCCCAAGGCTCCAGCTTGTAGAAAGATGCCTGAGCCGAGACAAAAACAGGAATTACTTAATAGCAAGAAAGGTTGCAGGATTGACCGGCACACCATGTTCGATGACCTCATAATGGAGGTGTGTTCCGGTTGATCGGCCGGTGTTACCCATACGCGCCACCAATTGACCCGCACTCACCGTATCCCCGACATGAACCAAGATAAGGCTGCAATGAGCATAGTGGGTCAGGAGACCGTGGCCGTGATTGATTTCCACCATATTGCCATAACCGGTCCTAGGACCTGCCCAGGTAACCACACCACTGCCTGTAGCATAAATCCCCTCACCCTCAGAACCGCCAAAATCAATACCCGGATGAAAGCTCAACTTACCCGTTATTGGATCAACACGATAACCAAAAGGAGACGTTTCTTCACCATGACGCAGGGGTGAGTTGCCTAAAACCAAATGCGGAGAATCATCGCGACGCCCCCGCAAAATCTGCTCCATGGCATTTAACTGGCTGTCACGATCATCAATTTCATGAGCAAGACTATTGAGACGCGCCTGAATGAGCGTTGCCTGGGAAATGAAATCCAGGGATGGCGTTACGGGTCCTCCCGCAGGTGGTTTGTGGCTGAAATCAAATTCTTTGCTGCGCAAATTATTACTTTCGGCCAGATGCTGGCCAAGCGCATCCAAACGCAGAATATGTGCCTGGATGTCTGCCATGCGCTGACTGAGTACCTGCAACTGAGCCCCTGGATCACTGTGCTGAGTCGTTGCAACCGATGGCACTGGACGATGGTGCATCCACAGCCAGGTCACGGCAGCACCTAGCAACGGCAACACGACGAGAGGAACCAGCAGGAAACCAAGAGTTTTTGGCTGAATCTGCAAGGTAAGGGGCTTTCGCAACCGCCTGTGAATCAATATGATATTCAACATAATTTCGTACCCGGCCAGGAGCACCTCATCAAAGGCAGCAACATGAACGCATCCATCCGCTCGTTACAGGACGTACTCAGTCACGCTCCAGGTTTTCAGATCATTCGTCAACATCTGGGTGAGCAGGCACGCCTGCAAATCCTGATCGAACAAATCCTGCCACCCATGTATCATTCCATGTTCCGAGCCATTCGCCGCAACTCAACCACCTTGACGGTCAGTTGTGTGCACACTACAGCCCTCAGTCAGGGCCGCCTGCTCGCACCGCAATGGCTGGAACGACTACGCACTCTTCCCGAGGGCAACGGCCTGAAACACATTCGCTTTCTCGTGCAGCCAGTACCTCACGATCAGCGCAACACATCGTTGCCCAAAAGGCAACAATTCTCTTCAAAGGGAAAGGTTAACGCACTCCCTGAGGAACTGGCAAGGTTTTTGAGGGAATAACTTCGCAAAGCTTGATCCAGATCGCATAAAAACTGTGATCAAGCGGCACAAACTGTCCTGAATGGATCGGTGTAAACGACCGGAGCCTGCCCATCTGGAAATGTTACGACCTCCCAGGCATCCGGAGTTTTCAGTAAACTTCTGATCAGGGCATTGTTAAGGGCATGTCCCGACTTAAAAGCCTGAAAATGGGCAAGAAGCGGATAGCCAAGAATATAGAGGTCGCCAATGGCATCGAGCATCTTGTGTCGAACAAATTCATCTTCGTAACGCAGGCCATCCGTGTTCAGTACGGCACGTTCATCAATGACAATAGCGTTTTCCATGCTTCCACCTAACGCCAAGTTACGGGAACGCAGATACTCAATATCTTTCATAAAGCCAAAAGTACGTGCACGCGCCACTTCCCGCACATAGCGAGAAGAAGACAGATCAAACACGGCACTTTTGGTTTCATCGGTAAAAACGGGATGATCAAACTCGATGGTAAAGCTGACCCTGAATCCTTCGTGGGGCTGCAGACATGCCCACTTGTCACCTTCTTCAACACGAATCTCCCGACGCACACGCACAAACCGCTTCAATGCCTCCTGTTCGACCACCCCTGCAGACTGCAGCAAATAGACAAAAGGCGCAGCACTGCCATCCATGATCGGAATTTCTGATGCAGTCACTTCAATCAGGGCATTATCCACACCAAGGCCAGCAAGTGCCGACATCAAGTGTTCGATGGTGGCAACCTTGATGCCATCCTGAACAAGCGTTGAAGACATGACCGTCTCACCAACGGCCAAGGCCCTAGCAGGAATATCAATAGGAGGCTGCAGATCGGTACGACGAAATACGATCCCTGTATCCTCAGGCGCTGGACGCATCGTCAAATAGATCTTCTGGCCACTGTGCAGGCCTATACCCGCTGCACGAATCGAGGATTTCAGAGTACGCTGTTTCATGTCGCCAATTGTTTCAAATTCTTTCAAGATTCATATTAGCAAAAGCTTTGCGTATTCTGCAAGAAACCTCCACAAACATTTCCAAACATTTCAGACGAAACGCCAAACGAACCGAATTTGGCTCAAATTCGAGTGAGGTAGACCCAGGTGACAATGGTAAAAATAACCACAAAAAGTGACAGGGCCCATATCCAGGGCGGAATTGTTACGTAAGGCTGAATCCAGTTGAGGGGATTTTCGACCGATCTTGACGATACCGATCCCGGAGGGCCCGACAATGATGAGCCAGAAGTTAACGACGACTCATCAACCATGACCTCAGTCACCCGCTCTTCAACGAGGGGGAAATCACCATTTAGAACCGACCCAATCAAATGGGACCGATGGCTACGAAACTCCGGTTCATCCATACCAGGTTCAATATACTTGAGCGCCAGACGAAGTAGTTGCCGGTTGCAACGGGACAGATACTCAGCCGAAACACCGGCAAGAGCCGGATCCGAAGTACGTTCAAACTCCGGGAAACCAGAAGAGTCGCTCCTGTCTGACCGCATTTCAGTATTCATCAGACGGGCACCACAACATCAACAAGAATAAGGGAAATATTGTCATGCCCCCCCCGCTCCAGCGCCTGCTGCAGCAAAATCTGACAGGCCTGGTCGGTATCTTCCTCAATGAGTATCCGAGCACATTCTTCATCATCAAGTTCACGATAGAGACCATCCGTACACAATAAAAAACGATCTCCCGCCTGCACATCCATCAACTGTGTATCCATGACAAGACGTGGATGCCCCCCCACCGCGCGGGTGATGACACTGCGCAAATCAGCCTGTTTCTGCAATTGGGACTCATTCATACCCTGATCCAGCATCTCCTGCCAGACTGAATGATCACGACTAACCTGTCGCAATCTTCCGTGGCGATACTGATACAGACGGGAATCCCCGACCCACAAACACAACGCCCAGTTCTGAAAAGCAAGCATGGCAACAACCGTTGTACCCATGGTTCGACCGCGCAAGGACTGCTGGGCATAGTGTCGCAATTGCAGGTTCAGGTCAATCAGCGTATCCTCAAAAAGGTCGAGTCGATCGGTCAGAGAACCCGCAAAGCGCACTTGACGGAATGCATGCACGACAGCCTTGCTGGCCACATCACCGGCATCATGCCCCCCCATGCCATCCGCAACCAGCCACAAGCCATCCTCATCACGACTCAGCAGGGCATCTTCATTAATCTTGCGTTTTCGCCCCACATCCGAGGCACTGGAACTATGCCAACGCAACCCCATTCCTTATGATCCCCCAAGGACGATATGCACCGCGGTTCAAGACCGTGAAATCATCGTACACGCAACAAGGCAACCAATCCAGCCACCGTTGCCATGACTGCAGGCAACGCCGCACCCCAAAATGTAGAGAAATGATAGATCAAACTGGCAAAACCAAAAAAATCTTGTCCATAACGATAACCGAGCCCAAGGAATACTCCGGCAATCAGCCGTAACCCCATGGTCACCGATCGTAGCGGACCAAACATGATCGAAGCGGCAAGCAGTACCATGGCCAGGGTCGCCACGGGCTGCATGATTTTTTTCCAAAACTCAAGTTGATAGGGCGCAGCATCCAAACCCTGACCCAGCAGATAGTGGGCATAACGGTATAGCTGCACTGGGGACTGGAAATCCGGCTCAACAGCAGCCATGGCCAGAAATTGTGGCGTCAGTGATGTATCCCAGAGATGTGAAGGATCGCGCTGAACATCCACAGAGCCATCCGCTGCAATCCGGCTTTCTTGCCAGTTACCCAGATTCCAGCCACTTAGGGTAAAATGAGCCTGACTGGCCGAAGAAACATCGAGCAGAGTGCCATCCGGGCTGTAGTGATAGAACGCCACTCCCTGCAAACGGCCATTACCCAGAACCGCAGCAATATGGACAAACTCCTCGCCTTCGCGCTGCCAGTAGCCGCGCAAGGCATGATCCCCCAAAGCTTGGGCTTTGCGCGCCTGCGCCATACTTTCGCTGGAGGGGACAACCCATTGTGCCAGGGCCAGACAAGAAGCTGCAAAAAAAAGGGCTGGAATAAACGTGTAGCCCACAATTTTTAGCGGTGAAAGCCCGGCGGCACGCATCACAGTAATTTCTGAATTTCCCGAAAGAACGCCCAATCCAACCAACACACCAATCAGACTGGCAATCGGAATCAGCTCGTACAAACTGGCAGGCGCCTGCAGAAATACCTGAACAAGCACATCCTTCATCCGGTAGGTCGCGGTCAGGTTGTCCATCTCACCGAGAAACGCCAAAAGCAAATCGAGTGCCAGCAAAGCCAGCAGTACCCCGAGCACGGCTCCCGTTACCGTTGTGGCAACATAACGTGCCAATCGACTCACCCCAGCACCCCCAAAACAGCAAATCCCATAACGGATTATAACTGATGCTCCCCCTCATGGCTTCAGTTCATGCTAACATCAGCTTCGGTTATTCACACGATTGCGAGGATGAACCATGCGCCTTCACCTGAAAACACTGGCAGCCCTGAACGAATCCCACGACGGACTGATCCTGGGTATCGGAACGAAACAGCACCTCAATACGGCTGCTGCACAGTTGAACGAATCCCTTGATGGCGCCATTGTACGCATCCTTGACCAAAGTGGTTTTGAAGGTAAAACCGGCCAGTCACTGACCGTGTATCAAGTCCCTGGTATTCAGGCCCCCTGGCTTATTCTCATCGGAACGGGCAATTCAGAAGAGCTTACTCCCGCCCAATGGGTAAAAATGATTCAAGCTGCTTATAAAGCTGCTTCCGATCTGAAACTCAACTCAGTTGTATTTGGCTTGCTTGACTCGACACCCCCCGTTTTCAACCCTATAGAAGCTTTTACTCTGGCAAGCCGCACGCTGCGGGAATGCACCTATCAGTTCAATACCTACAAGTCACAACCATCAACAACGCATACGCCTAAAGATCTGACCCTTGTTGTGGCCGATAAATCCTTGCTGACCAATTTCAAACAGGCACTGCACTGGACCGAGGCCGTGGCTGAAGGCACCGCATTGTGCCGACAGCTTGGCAATTTGCCTGGTAATGTATGCACCCCGAACTACCTCAGTGAACAAGCGCAGCACTTGGCTAAACTGAGTAAAAAGGTCAAGATCAAGGTCCTTGGTGAAGCCCAACTCGAAAAAATGGGTGCTGGTGCATTCATGGCGGTCTCTCGAGGCAGCAACGAGGAAGGACGCCTGGTTCTCATTGAATATCGAGGTGTACCAAACCAGAAAGGTATATCCGTTGCCCTGATCGGCAAGGGGATTACCTTTGATAGCGGTGGTATCTCGATCAAGCCGGCAGCCGGGATGGATGAGATGAAATTCGACATGTGTGGTGCGGCAACCGTCATGGGAGTCATGCGCACATTGATACGCGCCGAATTGCCCATCAATGTGGTGGGGGTACTGGCCTGCGCTGAAAATATGCCTTCTGGCAACGCAACCCGTCCTGGAGACATTGTGACCACATTATCCGGCAAAACCGTAGAAATACTGAATACCGATGCGGAAGGACGGCTGGTACTTTGTGACGCACTAACTTATACCCAGCAACAGTATCATCCGGATATCGTCATTGACATTGCCACGCTGACGGGAGCCTGTGTCGTCGCCTTGGGTAAAGTGACGTCCGGATTATTTAGCAGTGATGATGCACTGGCCGATGAACTCCTCGAGGCTGGTCGATTAACCCATGACACTGCCTGGCGGCTGCCTCTGGCTGCTGATTATCAGGAACTTCTGGACTCTCCTGCTGCTGACATAGCTAACATCGGTGGCCCTACCGCCGGAGCCATTACAGCGGCCTGTTTCCTTTCCCGCTTTGTGGAAGGCAGCCGCTGGGCACATCTGGATATTGCCGGCACCGCCTGGCTGAGCGGCACCAAAAAAGGCGCCACGGGTCGACCGGTCCCACTGCTGACCGAATTTCTGAAGCGACAGATCCATGCCTGAGGCTGTCTTTTATGTCCTGGGCCCACAAAGCCCAACTGATCAAGTCTGTTTTCGTCTCGTGAGCAAAGCGTGGTCGACCCGACGCAGCCTGTTGATCTGGTGCGATGACCGCAGCCAGGCTGAACAGTATGACGAACTGCTCTGGGGCTACGAGCCAGAACGGTTCTTGCCCCACAGCCTGCTTGACCAAGATTACCCCAAACGAACGCCGCCTATTCTCATTGGCTGGAATGGACTGGGAGATCTTCCTAAGGCTCATGTCGTCCTGAACAGGGCACAGCATCCTTGGCCAGACACCTCGTCCCATGAACGCATCATGGAACTGGTTGATGGCGAAGAAAGCCAGCGCCAGAAACGTCGCCAGTTCTGGAAAACCTATCAACAACGCGGCTGGATTTGTAGCAGTCATCAGTTACCCTGAACAACAGCTAAATCTGTCCAAGCTAGTGGTACACTGGTATACTTTCCTGATCAATCCACAAAGGGAGAACGCACCTTGATGGAATCGGCTTACGACCCTGGCGCCATCGAACAGGACCTTTACCAGCAATGGGAATCCTCTGGCCTGTTTCAGCCACAAGGCGACGGCGACCCCTATTGCATCATGATTCCCCCACCCAATGTGACGGGTTCATTGCACATGGGTCATGGCTTCAACAATACCATCATGGATGCACTGATCCGTTATCAACGCATGCGCGGTCGACGCACCCTCTGGCAACCGGGAACTGACCATGCCGGCATTGCCACGCAGATGGTTGTCGAACGACAACTGGCCGCTGAGGGAGTATCTCGTCATGACCTTGGACGCGATGCCTTTCTGGACAAAGTCTGGGCCTGGAAGGCCCGTTCGGGCGGTACGATTACCCGCCAGATTCGGCGGCTGGGCTCTTCGGTTGACTGGTCCCGAGAACGTTTCACCATGGACGAAGGTCTTTCCCAGGCCGTGCGCGAGGCGTTCATCCGTCTCTATCGTGACGGATTGATCTATCGTGGCAAACGTCTGGTTAACTGGGATCCCATATTGCAGACCGCCATTTCTGATCTTGAAGTGGAATCGCTTGAATCTCAGGGTTTTCTTTGGCATCTGCGTTACCCTGTGGAACAATCGAACGATCACGCCCATACCTTTTTGGTCGTTGCGACCACGCGTCCGGAGACCATGCTGGGCGATACCGCGGTCGCGGTACATCCCGATGATGAGCGCTACCGGCATCTGATCGGTCAGTCTGTTCGTCTGCCCCTTACAGGACGCTTGATTCCCATCATAGCGGACACTTATGTCGACCCTGCCTTTGGCAGTGGCTGTGTCAAGATTACTCCGGCGCATGACTTCAATGACTATGACGTGGGGCAGCGCCACCAACTGCCCATGATCAACGTATTTGATAGCCATGCGGCCATCCTCCACCGTTTTGAAGTCCTCTCCAGCGAAGGATGCCTGCAGGGCGCAGAAAATGCTCCTGAGCAGCTGGCAGGCCTGGACCGCATCCAGGCTCGCAAGCGCATCCTGGAACTGGCTGAACTGGAAGGCTGGCTGGAGCGCACCGAGGCACATACCCTGAAAGTGCCCCGGGGGGATCGCAGCCAGGCCATTATTGAGCCCTGGCTAACGGATCAGTGGTATGTTCGTACCGCCCCCCTCGCTGAACGTGCTGTCGCGGCCGTTGAGCAGGATCGCATCCGGTTTGTGCCCTCGTCCTATCGCAACATGTTTTATGCCTGGATGCGTGACATCCAGGACTGGTGCATCTCGCGTCAGCTCTGGTGGGGGCATCGCATTCCTGCCTGGTACGATGCTGATGGCAACGTTTATGTCGGTAACAGTGAATCCGAAGTTCGCCAACAGCATCACATCGACCCACACATCACACTAAGCCAGGATCCGGATGTCCTTGATACCTGGTTTAGCTCAGGTCTCTGGACCTTCTCCACCCTGGGATGGCCCGAACAAACCCCCGAACTGCAGATGTTTCACCCCACCCAGGTTCTGGTCACCGGCTTTGACATCATCTTTTTCTGGGTAGCACGTATGATCATGCTCAGTATGCATTTGCTGCGCGACCATGAAGGAAATCCGCAGATTCCCTTTGAAGTGGTCTATGTGCATGGCCTGGTGCGCGACAGTGAAGGACAGAAAATGTCCAAATCGAAGGGTAATGTCCTTGACCCACTGGATGTGGTCGATGGTATCACGCTGGAGGAACTTGTCGCCAAAAGAACCCAGAACCTGATGCGCCCCCAGGATGCCGAACGTATTGCCAAAGCGACTCGCCGCGAATTTCCTGATGGTATTCGTGCCTACGGCACCGATGCCTTGCGTTTTACCTTTGCGGCACTGGCCTCTACCGGACGCGATATCAAGTTCGACATGAAACGTGTCGAAGGTTACCGTAACTTCTGCAACAAAATCTGGAATGCCAGCCGTTTTGTCATGCAGTATCTACCCGACTTTGCACCTGGTCTGGAAATGGCCAGTCCCGGTCTGGCTGATCGCTGGATTGAGACTCAATTGCATACCACCTGTCTGCGCGCCGAACAGTATTTTGCCGAATACCGCTTTGATCTTTTGGCACAATGTCTGTACGAGTTTGTCTGGAATGACCTGTGCGACTGGTACCTGGAACTTTGCAAACCTATGCTCAACGGCCCATCAGGGCCTGAACGCCAGCGCTGCATCCATACTCTGCTCAATACCTTGGATGCTTCACTTCGTCTGCTGCATCCGATTATTCCCTTCATGACTGAGGCACTGTGGCAGCGTTTGGCCGAGGCGGTTCCGTCCCGCCCCAAAACCAGCATCATGCAAAGCCCTTATCCGGTTGCCGCTGACTATGTCCGCGATGAGGATGCCCAAGGTCAAATCAGCTGGCTGCAACATTTCATGACGGTATTGCGCTCCATGCGCAATGAACTGAACCTGGCACCGGGATGCAGCATCGAACTCAGGTTGCGTCAAGGCGACGATCTGCACGATATGCAGCGGGTTACTGATTGTATCAGCTGGATTCAGAGCCTGGGCAGGGTCGAAGAGATTCGCTGGATCGAAGGGGATCAGTTGGATGCCACGGCAACGGCGCTCGTTCATACCCTGGAACTGCATATTCCTCTGGCTGGCCTGATTGATCTTGACGTCGAAGCGGAGCGACTAAGCAAACATCTGGTCCGACTCGACCAGGAAATCGTTCGGATTGAAAGCAAACTGGCCTCAGAAAGTTTCCGCAGCCGTGCTCCAGTCGATGTGGTCGCCAAGGAAGAAGCCAAGTTGCAGGACTACCGGGCACAACGCCCACCCCTTGCGGCTCAGTTACAGCGACTGCAGGCCCGTTGAGATGAGTGCACTAGCCCTGATGTTTGTTGATGTGGCCGGCAGCAGCCGCATCTATGAACAGCAGGGCAATCGTGCTGGTCTTCAACAGGTCTCCCAACATCTGCACCATTGCCGTCAGATTATTGAGCAGCATGGGGGACGAGTCATCAAAAGCCTTGGGGATGGTATTTTTGCATCCTTTGTATCCTCAGACTTCGCCTTCCTGGCGGGTATGGAGATTGTCCATCATCACCTTGAGACAATGTCACTACGCCTGCGGGCTGGACTGCACTATGGTGAAGTCCTGCAAGACAACAGTGGCGACCTGTTTGGTGATGCCGTTAACGTTTGTGCCCGTATCGCCGATCTGGCACTGCCCGGCCAGCTACTGCTCAGTGCCGAAGTGGCCGGTGTTTTGAAGGACGATGCACCACTGCGCAAATACCCATCGCTGCTCGTCAAGGGAAGACAACAGGCCGTTGAACTTTTCGAGGCCCTGATGAGCAATGCTGATGCCACCATGCTTTTACCTCGTTCATCCACAGACCCTGCCCTGTGCCAGCTCAGAGTCAGGTCCGCTGATGAACAACGCCTGCTCAAGGCAGGAGATACCTGTTCGCTTGGCCGGGCAGGCGATTGTGACTGGGTGCTGAGCGGCGCCAGGGTATCCCGACATCATGCCCGGATTGAATCGCGTTTTAATCAGTTCTTCTGGACCGACCTGGGCAGTAATGGCAGTGTGCTGATACTGGGCAAAAATCGCCAGCTTATTCACGGTACAACCATTCAGCTTCAGGGAAAGGGCAGCATTTATCTGGGCGGCGATCAGGATACTGACTCGGCGCTGATTCACTATCAGCTCGAATCAGGATCTCACGCCACATCAAGGGATGTTCATCAGTAGCCCGCTTCTTTCTGGTGCCGGAAAGCCAAGACACTTACCACATCGTCAGCCGATTCATGGCGGTATAGAACCACATAGACGGAATCTCCGAAAGGGATCACCAACTCGCGCAGCTCTGGCATTTCAGGGAACGGTCGGCCAATGTCGGGAGCTGCTTCCAGCAGTAAGAATTGGCGCTCGATGGCCTGGCCGGCCCGCTTGGCTGCTTCCGGAGCCTTGGTGGCCAGAAACTGCCGGCATCGCTCCAAGCCTGCAGCCGCGCCTTGCCCCGGCAAGTGACATGCCCCACGCCAGAAAGACGCAAGGAGCCATGCTTCCAGTTCTTCCCCGGTGTAAACCGCCAGCCATCGCCATGCGACTTGAACGAGAATCCGGGAAATCGTGCCAGTGATTTGAAACGAGGAAATCCGGGTGTTTCACCCTTTTGAACCCGACGAAAGAATGCGGAAAATGCCTTATCCAGTCGCCGCGAGGTCATTTGCTGACTGGAGCAATTCGCTTCGGCACACT
>JAJZUM010000162.1 GCA_021848605.1 Pseudomonadota bacterium
GGCTAATGTTTCTTACCAAGGCTGGACGCTTTAATGTCTGAAAAAGCCAAGGTCTTAATCCCTTCAAGTCAGGGCTAATGTTTCTTACCTTGATGCTATAACGATTAGGTATGTGCTTGAGTCTTAATCCCTTCAAGTCAGGGCTAATGTTTCTTACTCTGAAAAAGCCAAGGCAGCAGAAGCCAAGGGTCTTAATCCCTTCAAGTCAGGGCTAATGTTTCTTACCCATGTCTTTCGGCGTTATGTAAAGGTCAAGTCGGTCTTAATCCCTTCAAGTCAGGGCTAATGTTTCTTACATTCGTGCTGGGTGAACGAGAACCAATGATTAGGTCTTAATCCCTTCAAGTCAGGGCTAATGTTTCTTACAGAGCACAGTTTCTAATCCCGTCCAGACTGTTTGTCTTAATCCCTTCAAGTCAGGGCTAATGTTTCTTACGCAATCGCGGTTACGGGTACCGATGGCTTGATGTCTTAATCCCTTCAAGTCAGGGCTAATGTTTCTTACTCATGGCGGAGAAGGAAAAGGCAGCAGAAGCCAAGTCTTAATCCCTTCAAGTCAGGGCTAATGTTTCTTACCGCCTACCATATAAAAAATATGCGATATCATAAAGATAGCAGGGTACTTCCCAATTCTCAACCTTGTCAAAAAGTTGACATTTTTTACTTGGTTTCGTGCACATAAACTTCTTCAGACCAGTGTGAAACGCCAAGACATTCTACGTCAAAATTCGGGGCTATGGTATATGCACGTACATCATCTTCTGTTTCATCAATATATTGCTCGATATCTGCCATCATATCCGCAAGTTCTCCTTGAGATCCGCGTAGAAGAAATACTGAGTATTGAACAGGCATTCCATGTCTTAATGCGGCACGATGTACTCGACTCAACCGCTTTGGGTCACTAATGTCATAACAAATCAGAAAGTTTGGCATGATGGCTCCCTTGCTTTATACGATTCGCTCTATGGCGTACTGTAGTCTCCAAAGCGCTTTCTCTGCTTCATGCTGTACGGTCTCTGCGATTCGTTCGTACAGGGTTGTCAATTCTTTTCCGGATACTGCTGTGGGTCTGTCATGAATCAACCAGATTGCAATCTCAACTTTAAGCATCTGTTGTAATGGTTTTTCAAGATCACTTAGGAGTTCCCTATGTTCATGGGTATGTGGATTTAAGCCAAACTGGTCGAGGATTTGTGCCAGTTGTACGCGTAACATTCCTTCCATCCAGGGTTGTGCATCTGTCCACTGATTGTGCTGATGGATTTTTCGTAGCTCCTTAGCAACTGATTCTTCGATGATTTTTGCATCATGAGCTTGACCCTTTGATCGAGAGATTCGTCCATGAGGTATCCATTTTGCTTTAGACTGCGCGAACCAGTGCAGCTGTATATTTTCTTGCCATTGTGTGTATATGGTCTTAATGCCCAAGTCCGTATGGAGTGCTTCAAGCCAATGACCCAGAACAGTATTGTTTTCCTTGGGTAAGTAGAGCATTGCTTTTAGTCGGCCAAAGCCATCGAAAAATGCAACGGGTATGTGCTGATTGGCACATGCCAGAAATGCGTCTAATCCTTGTTCGGGTGTTCCTGTCAAATGAATCCGAGCAAGACGGCGTAGTGGGAATAACTGTTCTGCGGCTCCCTTCATCATGACATTAATTGCAGGACCGTCCAGTTTGATCCGCTGGAGTTTACGTGCATCAATATGCAGGCAGATTCGTTCATTCATGATTGATGACGTCCTCTTGCTTTCGAAGCTCTTCAATCCATAACCTTGTAATGCGTCGAGTTCGTTTCAGTATTTCTGGCAGTATTGAGCTCCACGCTGCGTAGAAATGACTTCTGCCTGCTTTCCCCATCATGCAGCCCTGTTCATTGCTGGTAAAATGTTCAGGCCTCAGTGTCTCGTTTCTGAATAAATCCCAGACGAAATGATCAACGGCTGGTCTGATCAGTTCAACAAGGTCACATGCTAGCGATGGTCGTCCGTAGTCCAAGGTATGAAAGAACCCAAGTGCTGGATCAAGCCCAACAGAAATAAGCATACGTTGGGCTTCAGAGTATGCAAGGGTATAACTCAATGACAGTACAGCATTGACGGGATCCCGAGGTGGTCTTCTGTTACGTCCCGTGAAACTCAGTGCAGGCGGGAACACCTGGGTAAATGCAGCGAAATAGGCTGAAGCCCCTGCTCCTTCAATGCCACGCATGCGATCAACGTCCTTTTGAATCAGTTCATCTTCGGCAAGATGGAGAAGAACAGCATCCATCCTTCTGATTCCTTCAAGCAATACACTGCGTTGATCCTGACGAACGTGCATTAGATGTCGAAGCATTCGGCGTTGGCCTTTCAGTTTTCCGCGAACCAGTCTGTGCGCATACATGGCGCATAATTCTGCATTATGGACGATTTTGTATTGTGTCTGCCGGCGCCAGGCATCGTTATGAAGCATTCCGGTCAGAATGGCACAGTGTTCGGGCTTGTGGGCATGAATTACGGTGAGGCTGATGCCATGTTCGACGAGTTGCAATAATGCACTGCTCGGAATATCAAGAGGCGCGCCAATGACAATTCGTTCGATCTGTCGTAATGGAATGGAACGATGCAATCGTGTATCCCCCTCAATTCCAAGACGCTGGTTATCGACTTTTAGCCGTGTAGCCTTGTGATCGATGTAAACGGTCAACATAAGATCACCCCAGATAGGTGTAGCTCTGATCGGTGGGAGCCACTGCTACGCCAAGAAGTGCGGCTGGTTTCTTTTGTGCAAGACGTACCAGCACAAACGCATCAACCTCAAGTTCAAGGGTATGCCCTGCCCGTTTAATCAGTTCCTGTCGTTCCGATTCGGATAAGTAGCATTCAAAGGCAGACTTTTGTCCTCCACTGGCGTAATCCTTGATGACATGGAGAATTCTTCTCAATCGTCCAGGGGCGCGAACGTCGTATGCAACCAGATAGAGCGCTCTTTGCATGATCTACCCCGATCGTCATGATTCAGTGTTTTGATACGGTTGAACCCAATAACGAACAAAGCGTGCCTGACATATCTGCATCTGTTCTGCTGTCAATTCCTGGCCACGCCATTCTTCAGGAACATTCATGCATAGGTGGAAATAATCAATACCTTTGCTGCACACTAGACCAGCTTGGTGAACGGGTAATATACCGTAGACCACATCATTAGCGGATAATGACCCTACATCGTCTAGATGCGTCAAATATTGATCAAACTCAATTTGCTGTTGCCGAGCCCAATCAATGGCACCTTTATGGCGGGTGATCAGGATTTTCATGGAAGTTCTCTCTTGCTCTGATATATGGAATGATATAATCAGAACAAGAGTAAAGGTTTACTCAAAAGCTTTTAAGCTTTCCTGAGGCCTTTGCCATCACGCCACTTTTGCAAACGATCTTTGAGATTGAGGAGATCAGCACCTGCACAGTTTTCTATTCCAGCAGCCTGGGCACGAGCCGATGAATAAACTTGGCGATTTTCAGCGGTTTGATGATCAAGTTCCTGGGCTGAAACCAGGAGTCGATCACAATTCAGTCCTCCGGCATGTGAGGCGATGCTATCGAGTTTATAAATAATTTCCGAATCATTGCCATCGATGTCAATACGACCCGATTTACACTCGATAACCAGCATCCGGTTGTTATGAACAACCATTAAATCCAACTCATTGCCAATATCTTTTTTGCGATCAATGTCGTCGGTAAAACGAACACCACAGGCCAGATTTTCAAAATTAAGCGTTTTTGCGATCTGCCAGCAGTATTCCTCCAGCCAACCACCACTCAAATAATGTCTGACGGCATCATTTTTTATGTAAAACCGCCCAGCTGCTTCATCGAGGTCAATTAACTGGGCTGTACTGCACTTTCGAATAAAATCCATCAATGGCCTGAAACCTGCGTTAAAGGTTCGTGGCTGTTCGGTGTTGTTTTTTCGGTCATGAGCTTGGGCCATGATCTGATTGAAAGCCCTAAGTACATCTACCTTTTTTGTCGACAACTGCACAAATTCTTTGGTTATTGCCCAGCGCTCATCGGATTTCTGGCACCACTCGGGGTCGTCACTGAGCGCCTTTCGATAGGTTTTATCCATGGCTTTCAGGTAGGTTTCAAGATTGATGAGGCTGGGTATCGTCCGGATCGACATTTCAGGATACAGGGTTTCAATACAGGAACTTTGTATATTGAGGTATATGAATTGGCTGCGTTTGTCCTGTAGTATCTGATACAAAGCCAGCGTCATCAGCTTTGTGCCACCGGTCAGATTGACTGTTCTTGGCACCTCAGCAGGCAATTCTTCCAGCTTGTTGAGTATCCATTCCTGGATATGCTCCATGTTTGTGCTTGGCAATCCGTAAAATGTTCTGACCTCAGTTTCTGGCAGTAAACGCTGGATCAAGTTTTTGAAGCTGACTGATGCTTGTTCCATGTCACCCGAAACCAACAGGATAACCGTATGCGGTGGGCGCTCCAGAATCGGAATAAGGTTGGCCAGAGGCTGCCCGGTCACGATCACGATATGGATTTCATTGCTCATTTCATCACCTCCATTCTGTATTGCCCCATCCCGAAGGTCACATTTTTCCCTACATGTAACCATTCGCCAAGTTTTAGAAGTGTCATGAAAGGTTGCACATCACCGAACCAAGTCCATTGCCCCATCAATCCACCAAGATTCATTTCACGCCGCTGACTTGCGGAATAGCGTTTCCAGTCACAAAACTCAAGTTGACCTTCGGTCCTGATACCATCAATTTTTGCCATCTCTTCATGATCTTTGTCATGGAATAGATTATCCATCTGCTGAGGAAACAGCAGCCGCACTCGGCGCGTCAGAATTTCAACCATGTCTCGGGGCTTAACGGAGCGTGGGGTAAGAACATGACCTCTAAACTGTAGTCGCGTGGGAGTTAGCAGATTCAGGGTCACTGATTTGATGGACGCATTAGGTGTACGATCCAGATAAAGAGTCGGTTCATGAGGTCTGATCAGGTTTTCAACAGGATCCAAGACCAGAGCTTCGTTGCCATCAGCTTGGCAGTGCATGACTTTAAGCAATGTTGCCCGTCCGGCACTTTTCTTACCTAATCCTTGCTCAAGACCTCTTTTCCAGGCAAGAATAATTAAGGGGAGTAATGACTCCGTGGCACCCATCAGGATCAAGTGGAAGGACCAGGTCTCACCCTTCTTTAATAACTGAACTCCCCACTCTGGTGGCTCAATGATATAGGGATTCAGCGTGGTCTGATTGGAATCGGATTGAGTGGCACGGTCTGTCTTGTTTGAAAAAAGTTTTCCGTAAGGACAATCTGCTTGAACGGGACATCCCTCACATTGAGACATATTGGTAACACAAGACAGCGTACGTAGGGATGAACCAAAAATGCTGCGAAGGTCGGAACCTGAGAATTCGTTGAATACAATGTCCCGGGTCGTAAGACATTCAAAACGGTAACGAGCCAGTGGAATTGCGATCATTATCGAGTTCCTGTGCATTTTAACCATTCAGTTGCGAACGGAGTTTCTTGGCGGCAGCACTTTTGGAATCTACCCCAAGGTATTTCAGGATTTCATCGAACAATTCTCGGACTTTTGCCTTGTTTTGCATGGATTCATCGACAGCCATCCCGACCAGTTGCTTCAACTGTTCCCACAGTTTTGCATTGGTCTTCTTATTCATGAATTCTGGATATTTTTTTTGCCGATCTTCATCGACCATCTTCTTGAGAATATCAAAACTACGATCAAAGGGAGACATCTGGCTTAACCGCGCTTCTTCTTCCTGCTTGGCATTCTGTGCCTGACGCAATTGCAAGGCCTTTGTGTCCATACGAAGAGCGCCATAGCCGACCGATGTTTTAGCACCAAAACCCAGCCAGCGACTTGCATGATTCATGGCATGTTCAATAAGCATTTGCCACTTTGCGTCTTCAGCCAGATCGGGGGCCAGTCTGTGTAGCCGGTTCATATCGCACTGGATATGGAAACAGAAATGTGAGTCCATTGGCACACTTAAAAATGTAATGGGATTGGGCATGCCGCAATCATGAGGAGAGATCGGA
>JAJZUM010000011.1 GCA_021848605.1 Pseudomonadota bacterium
CGCCAACAGGTTCGTCCTTATGACACTATCGCCCGAATTGGTGGCGACGAATTTGCCATGCTGGTATCCGACCCTATTGACAATCCCAGCCTGGAACGACTGGCGCAACGAATCATCCAGAAAATCGAACAAGGCCCCTATCAACCCTTGAGCGCCAGTATCGGTATCGCCCGCTACCCGGATCACGCCCATAGTGCCAACACCCTGCAGCACGCTGCCGACCAGGCCATGTACCTGGCCAAAAAAAAGGGCAAACACAGCTACTGTTGGGCGGATTCGAGACAGCATCAAACTTCTCTTTAGGTCAATACATCAGTTTCCGCCCACCAGAGCCATGTGAAGATGGGTATGTACCGAAATAAACACCGATCTTTTCACCCCACAAAAAAGAATTCGTAGCTCATAGACCATTCCTATCGTCAACAAATGCAGAAAATATGCGTTAATTCACAGATAGGGTTTTGATCAGTACCAAAACACACGTTATACTACCCGCTGTTTGGACGCCAAGCTGTGTGCATATTGGAAACTCGAGCACTGACATCGCATCAACTGCATAGCCATGGAGAGGCTAGGCCAATCCATCAGACTAGACCCATGCACAATCTGGTCGTGCATGAAAATGCCTCGTTTCCAGTGCGCATCAGCAGAATTACCGTTGGACTGGTCGTTTATCGCAGTAGCCTTGATGATCTGGCTCCCTTGTTCCGCTGCCTAAGACAAGACAAACATATCAAACAAGTTGTCATCTTCGATAACTTCGGCGACCCCAATCTTAAAGATGCGGTCGAAGCACGAGGATGGACTTACCTGACTGAGCATAAAAATCTCGGCTTTGGAACCGCTCATAACCGCATCGTTGAACACCTTAGGGGCCAAGAAGAAGCTCTGCACCTCATAGTCAATCCAGACATCGAATGGGATCGATCACCCTTCCCAGCTTTGCTTGGTTATATGAAGAACCATCCAAACGTAGCCGCTGTGATGCCCGACGTTCGCAACCGTGATGGTTCAAGACAACACCTGGCCAAACAGAAACCCAGTGCACTCATCCTGTTTGGCAGACGCTTCTTCCAAAAACGAAAGTTCATGCAAAGGAAAATCCACCACTACGAACTAAGACACCGCAGCTTCACTCGGCCCGAGGTCGTTCCACTCATCTCAGGCTGTTTCATGCTCGTACGCACCAGTATTTTCAACAAAATTAACGGATTTGACCCTCGTTATTTCCTTTATCTTGAAGACTACGACCTCTGCCACCGCATGCAAAAGGAAGGCTGGGATGTCGCTCTAGTACCCAACACCCACGTCACTCACGGCCATGAACGTGCTTCCTATGGATGGACCATGGAACTGCTATGGCATATCAAATCAGCAATTTTGTACTTCAGGACATGGGGCTGGATGTAATTAGAGGATATTTAATAAGTATGCATACCCATGAGGGTTTTTAACTCAAGCTTCGGGAGTACAAAACGCTCTTTTACCACAGCCGATTCTGGGACGTCCGGTACAAATCTCGGAGAATATGATTCGTTGGTTAAGCCAGACTTTGTAAGATCAGCCATCCCATCAATTCACGTTTGATTTTGCCCTGTGGACACTGCTGGTTTCATACCTTCGAACACCAAGAACACAACCCTCAAAAAGCTGCATCGACTTTGTAATCGAATTACAAATAAAAGCCACTAGCGCCAAGGAGTAAAATCTGGTGGTAGATGTGGCAATAGTCCGGTTGCCGCATTACTCTGTCCCAGAGATCCGGTAGGCTTAACCCTGATTAAATGCACAGTGTCGAGCACGATGCGATGGGGAATTGCATCACGATACGTCTGGATATTCCACGACCAGTCCTCAATGCCATATCCCCTTTCTTTTTCAACAGCCCTATAGGGATAAGCTTCGTAGATCGACTGGCTGGCAAATATGTTAGCCGACCAAACGTTATTCAGCCAAAGTGCCGTAGCCTCAAAGTGAGGAGATGTACTCTCGACATGGCGAAAATAATATGATAAAGCGCTCGGGTGAGGCGTTTCAGTGACTGAATGTCGGTCAAAATCCTCCTCGTAGAAATAGAATAATAACTCTGGGTGCCAGATTGCCTCCTCACCAGATAGTCTGGCCGAGTTCGCCGCCGCATGCGCTGCCCACAACCAATCTGAACCCCAGAGATCGTCACCATCAAGGAAGGCCAGATATCTCCCCCTTGCGCGTTTAACACCTGCGTTTCTAGTGAGTCCTAAATCGCCGAAATCGAGAATCAGGATATCATCAAGCCATTTTCCATTGTGCCCAACTAAACGCGCCGTCTCATCGTTCGGGCGGTCAAGCAGTGCAATCGCTTCGACACTCAATCCTTGGGCACGGGTCTTGTTAACAAGTTCTGCCATGCTCGCAAGAGCAGATATTGCGTAAGTACCTTCCCTATGGAAAATCACAAAGACGCTGATGTCAAACATCATCGGCTCCAAAACCTAGTATCTTGGATACATTCTCTGAAAATATGGACGGCCCATGCCGACTCTCAACCTTTCGGTATGCACACCTAGCCATTTCAGCTTTCATAGCGCTGGACATTGCTATAAGGCGATCTAGACCAGCACCAAACTTGGCCGCTGTTTCCTCGAAGCTCTTAGCATGATTAACGAAGATAACATCACTCTCCTCAAAGGTATCACGCAATCCGCCAACATCCGCCAAAATCATTGGAATACCATGCTGGGCAATCTCTAAAACAATATTAGGCATGCCTTCGAAGAAGCTCGTGAAGACAAATGCCTCGAAGGCTCTGAAATCTGCGTTGAGCACATCATCTAAGATGCCTCGCCAGACAATATTTGGACGATCGAGCCCAAGCAATTCCAGCGAGTCCTGCATAGGACCAAAGATATGAAACTCGTCAGAGGAACGCACCTTTGCCAGTTCACCGAGAATTGAGATGCCCTTGAATCGCTCGACACGAGAGACCCAAAGCCACTTCCGTTTTGTCTTGCCAGCAGTCGCAATGGCACGAAGAGCGAGTCGATCCTCAAAGTTTAATGGATCAACGATATCAATACGGGGTGGGAGTACTAGAATTTTTCCTTCAGCGATGCCCGGCCAAAGACTGCACAAACGCTCAGACATCGGCATATTGTCAGTGATTGCCTTTGAATGTGGAAGGGTTTTCCGTGGATAGCGAACGCCATATGGAGCCCCAAGTCCATCCAGACCATAACTAAAATAAGTGCAGAAGACTTGAGCAGTCTGTGACAGCGCCAAGCCAAACAATGACACAGCGTCGAGTCCAACACGGCTATTGTTAACTAGAATGATATTCGGTTTAAGTGTTCCCAACAGCCGTGCAAGTACCGTGGGACTCTTAAAATTTGACCCGCAGATATTCGGCCAGAACACGACTTGAGCATCGCGAAGCGGATTAAATATTGCCAAATTCTGCCAAGACCCAGCAAGTTCCTGCCTCTGGTCAGTAACAAGCACAAGGACTGAACCATGGCTCTTTGTTGTGTACTCGCGAACGATGTCTGAAAAAAATTTCTCGGCCCCCCCAGGGCACAGCATTGGGGTCAAAACAATAAGCGATGGATGAGTTCGAATGGTACGGTAAATTCCAGGAGCATCAATGCCATCGCGCTCGAGCAAATCTGGACCAAGAAATGTACGGAGATTAGGTATTGCCAAGGGGCCAGCCGCAATTACACTTCCATCATGCTTCGCTGCTGCGAGAATCTGCGAACAGACAGCATTACTCGGGCGCGTAAGCTTGCAAATAGCGATTATCATTCCCTTCCATGTAAATTTCACCCATGATCGACCATTAACTCGCTCGGCATCCGCACCAACACGGATAGCGATGTCTTCCGCTATCTGTCGCCCTTCTTGATACCCCCACTTTAGCCAATGATCGGCCGGATCGATTCCAGCGCTTGCAACATCAGGATTTCGTGCGTGGTATGCCTCGTTATCAATGAGTGCACGCACAATCCAGGGAAATGATTCATTAAACGCAGGAGGCGAAAAGTGTCTATCGTCACTCGAAAACTGGATTATATCGAAGATGGCTGAAGATTTAGCTTTCATGTAAGCGGCATGAAGCTCAAATTGACGTCGGCATTTCTCAGATTGGGCATAGGGCGTATGAAATAAGCTTGTCGTCTTCGGTAGGTAGACGAACACATTGCCGAAACCATACCGCAACCAAAGATTCCAGTCTTCTAGCTGTTCGAGATCAGTATTAAATCCACCTCTCGTGACATATAAATCTCGTTTAAACAAGATAGACTGTATTGGGATGAAGTTGTGTTTAAGAAGAGTGTCGAAGTCCCAGGTCTGAAAGAAAGTGCTCGGCGTTGAGTAGCTATATGAGGTTCTTTTGCCATCACATATCGAACACTGGACCTCAAAAGATAACGAGTACGCAGCGCTGGCCTCCGGGCTGTTCCTCAGGGCGGAGTACAGGGCATCAACATGATCTCCATACAAGAGATCGTCATCGTCGAGAAACATGCAAAGCGTGCCTGTGGCAGAGGCAAGGCCAACATTACCGGTGTGCGAACGACCTTTTCTTTCACACTCAATAAATCGGGCGTTAAGCCATGGAACCTGAGCTGCAATGCGTTTGACCACCTCACATGCTTCCTCCCCTGGACCATCTTGAACAACAAGCCACTCAATATTACGGTAAGTCTGGTTCGCGATGCTTCGACCGCAGCTTTCGAGAAGAACAGTACGCCCTGGGGCATCATAGGTTCGTGTGATGATCGTCACACGAACCTCCTGGGGCATCGGTTCGGCCTTGCATTCGGCACCGCTCCTACGCAGTTCAAAGTCAAATCCACGAAACGGGAAATGAGCATCAATAGGGCCGCGCCCGCGCATGAAGTAAACAGAATGCGCTAGCGCAAAGGCAAAATTGTGGACCAAGACTTTACGCACCCTTGGGAATGGCTGCCTTCTAAAAATCAACCCAGCAAGAAGAATTAAGCCGACAATCCTATCCCATGCTTGACCATATCGCAGGCGAATCAGTGCATTTCCGAGCGTTGCGCCAGTGTACTGGAGTGGCTTGAGGAGCTGGCCTTCGTCAGCGTAGCTGTAATGCATAACGGCAGCAACGGGGATATAACGCAAGATGAAGCCGTGGGAGCGAAAGCGGTAGGACAGTTCGACGTCCTCGCCATACATGAAGATCTTGGGCTCATAGCCACCAACTTGGAGGTAGGCTTGGCGTCGCAGAAGGATGCACGCGTGCGATTGCCAGTTGGTCTCGAGCGTGACCGGGTCATAGTGCTTTGGGTGCTCAAACGGCATTTGACGCAGTTCCCAGGCTGCCACGCACTCGATATCGTTCGAAGCGAATTCAATCGCCCGAACAATGCTGTCTTCTTTGAATTCAATGTCGACGTTGGTCACTAGGATCCAATCTGACGTCGTTGCACGAATGGCACGATCATGACCTGCACCAAACCCCTTGTTCGCCTGCTGAATGATTGTGAAGCTAGCGAATCGCCACCCTACCTCGACTCGCATACTATATAAAGTAGCCAAGGTTCCATCCTCAGAGCCATGGTCAACGAAGACGACATGCATTTTGTCGGCAAGAAACTGCTGAGCAAGTAGGGATTGCATGAATCGTCGGATCCAGCGCTCGCTATTATAAGTTACAATCGAGATATCAATGCATCCTATCTCCCCCGCAAGAGAAGCAGATGCTGCAAGGCGGGTTCGATTTTCTTCTAGTTCAGCAAGGGCTGGAGCATTACCAGGTGATCCGCCCAGAAAATTGTGCACAGTCTCAGTAGCCCACTTCTGAGCACGTACCTGTGTAACACGTACGATGACCAGCACTGGCAAGCGAACATAAACAGCCCTGACGAAGGCAAGAGGATCGTTGAGCAAAAGCAAGAGAGCCTTACGAGACAGACTCCGTGCGCGACGCAGGTTCGAGAAGAATTTGCTCATCTGCTCAAGACATCCACGGCACCACCTAAACTGGCATTCATGGTTTGATCGTAGCTGTCGAGTACATCACCCACCTCCCCAAACATCCTCACTTTCCCTCGCTCCATCCACAGCGCCTTGTTACATGTCTTGCGAATAGTTTCGCTTGAGTGAATGGCGAGAACAACGATTTCGGCACGATTGTGAAAATCCCGCAAACGCCTGTTAGCTTTCTCTTGAAAAGCCGCATCGCCAACCCCAAGGACCTCGTCAAGCAGTAAAATGTCGGCATCAACTGCCGTAGAAATTGCAAACGCCAGCCTTACTCTCATACCACTCGAATACGTCCGGAGTGGAAGATCGAGATAGTCACCAAGCTCGGTGAAGTCGGCAATTTCGTCAGTTTTGGTTCGGATCTCAACTTCATTCATGCCCAGCAGCAAACCACGCAGGCGAATGTTCTGGCGGCCTGTGGATTGGTCGTCCATCCCGAGGGCAATGTCAAGCAGTGGCACAGATCGACCCTTCACCTCGACCATACCGGAAGTCGGCGGATAGATACCCGCCATGACACGGAGCAGTGTGCTTTTACCGGCTCCGTTGTGACCAATCAAGCCAAGTCGATCGCCGCTTTCAAGTTTAAAACTTACTCCGTCGATGGCCTTGACGACAACAACCCCACTGTTATCCTCAGCAATACGGTTGCGCCGCCCCATGCGCATTACGCGCTTCTTCAGCGATTGTGCCGAGATGTCGAAAATCGGCAAGCCCAAATGTACATCGGTCAGGGTAATGCTGGATGATATTTGTGAGCAAAAATGCATAGATTAGACCCAATATGGAATACGTTTGTGGTAGCGTCCCGTGAAGGCTAGCGCTAAAATCCACCCAGCAAGGGCCATACCAATGCAAATAACCCAACTTAAGTCAGGTGGTGCGACGCCAAGAAGAGGTTGACGAACAACATCAATAAGGTAGGAAAGCGGGTTTAAGTCAACAATCCAGTGATGCTTGCCACGCAACATCTCTCCGCTGAAAAGAATGGGGGTGATATAAAAGGCCACTTGCATCAGAGCACTAACGATCTGAGGTAAATCTCTAAATCGAGCTGACAGCAAACCAACTAATACAGCAATCCACATCGCATTGAGCACCAGCAAAACGACGCCTGGAATGAACTCGATCAGCACACTCCATGACTTCACTCCGAAAACAATGAGAACGACCACAACGATAACAAAATTGTGAGCAAAAATCACACAATTGCGCCAAACCGCTTGAAATATGTAGAGTAATCTTGGCGTACGCACTTGGCGGATATAATTCGCGCTAACGATATACGCCAAACAACCTTCATTTACAATGGTCGAAAACAGAACCCAAATAACTAATCCTACTGCTACCATCGGGAGATAGTTATTAAGAGCCTGGCCGAACAGAGCACCATATACCACGCCAAGTGTACCAACCATCACCGCCATGCTGATAGTCAGCCAAAGCGGTCCCAGCTTAGATCGCGAATAACGCTGCCGGATTTCAATCCATCCCAGCAGTGTCCATAGTCTCCACGCTCTTATGCTTTCCAGAAGATCTTCGACAGCGTAACCAAATGACGACAAAGAAGGATGCCCCATTGAACTTAAAAAATAGAATCACATGACGTTATTCTTTAAGTACATCATGGAATTTGTTTAACTGTCAATCTTTGGAATCATGAATCACCCTGGGTAGCTCATCATTGACGCGAGAAGTACCCCGAATGAGCCACCATACCATAGTCACCACGACGGCAAGGCAGTTGGTTGAAATGGCTATGAGCCAGTAATCTCGAGCTAATGTACTGCCAAACTTGAGGTCAATAATCTCCTGTGTTTTGGATAAAAATCCAGCCCTTTACAATCCGATGTTTCATTTTGTTCACACACATCAAGCCGCTTGGCAGCAGATTTGCTGGCTAATGATGTCGATGGCAAAATTGTTGTGATCGTGGCAGTCATCACTGACGACTTATGCAACGATCACTCCTAAATCTGGTAAACTTTATCATGTAGACTGTATTTCTGAGAATTTTTGAAGTCGTGGATATTCAAACTGTTTTATTGGATATGGATGGAACCTTGCTGGATTTGGCTTTTGACAATCACTTCTGGCTGGAAGCGGTTCCAAATTTGTATGCACAGCAGCACCACCTTGATCTTGCCCAAGCACGAATTCGTTTACGTTCGGATTATGCCACTCAATCCGGCTTGCTGAGCTGGTATTGTCTGGATTATTGGCAAGAGCGTCTTGGACTTGATCTAATGACACTGAAACGATCCTTATCAACGGGAATTCGTTATCGGGCTGATGCGCTACCATTTTTGGCACACCTCAAGTCTTTAGACATGCCTACCTGGCTGGTGACGAATGCACATCCAGCCAATGTTGCCCTCAAGCTGCAAGTAACCGGACTTGGTGTCTATCTCGATAAAGTTATTTGTTCTCATGCTTTTGGTGTCCCCAAGGAGCACCCAGACTTCTGGTCAACACTGGTCCGGCTCTACCCTCTTGATCTGAGCAAGTGTCTTTTTATTGATGATAGTGAAGCTGTACTGGATGCAGCATTAAAAGCGGGTGTGGCTCAGGTTTATACCATTGTGCAACCGGACGAATCGCTGCCTGCACGCACAAACCTGCGCCACCCTGCCCTGCATTTATTTTCGCAATTATCTTCGTTTCAGCGTTAAGTATTTCTAGTATTGTCTGCTTGGTAGTTTGCTGGCTTGAACGTACAATAGAACATCAATTCATGATTCTGGCCCGGAGGTATTCATGGCACGCCATTCTCGACTTCTCATTCTAGGTTCTGGCCCTGCCGGTTATACCGCAGCGGTCTATGCAGCTCGCGCCAATTTAAAACCGGTTGTCATTAGCGGTATGCAGGCAGGAGGTCAACTGACGACAACAACTGAAGTCGATAACTGGCCTGGTGATGCGCATGGCCTGACCGGCCCAGTACTCATGGAACGTATGCAGGCACATGCCGAACGTTTTGGCACTGAGGTTGTTTTTGACCAGATTGTATCGGTTGACCTACAACAACGCCCCTTCCTGCTTACCGGCGAGTCCGACACTTATACCGCCGATGCAGTCATCATTGCCACCGGAGCTTCAGCCCAATATCTGGGTTTACCCAGTGAAGCCGAATTCAGTGGACGAGGAGTCAGTGCCTGTGCCACCTGTGATGGTTTTTTTTACAAAGGACAAAAAGTGCTGGTGGTCGGTGGTGGCAATACAGCCGTTGAAGAAGCACTCTATCTTTCCAATATTGCTGATCATGTGACGCTGGTACATCGCCGCGACCGTCTTAAAGCCGAAAAAATCATGCAGGATCAATTAATGGCTCGGGTTCAGGAAGGCAGGATTGAGTTAATCTGGAATCATCGGATTGATGAAATTCTGGGTAATGATGAGGGCGTAACGGGTGTACGTCTTGCATCGGTTCAGGACGGCAGCACGCGCCAGCTTAATGTTCATGGTGTCTTTATCGCTATTGGCCACAAGCCCAACACCGATCTGTTTGCCCATCAGGTCACGCTGCATAATGGATATATTGTGGTTCAGGGCGGACTGAACGGCAACGCAACAGCAACCAATATTCCTGGTGTGTTTGCAGCGGGTGATGTTGCTGACCACGTCTATCGCCAGGCCATTACTTCAGCCGGTTCTGGGTGTATGGCGGCACTAGATGCTGAACGCTATCTGGATGCGTTGAGCTGATCCTGGTTTATGTCGGTCCGATTGCCTTGGCTCACAGGAGAAGCTGATTTTCCCGATCCCAACCGTGCCTTGACAGAACCCAATGGTTTGCTGTGTGCCGGCGGTGATTTAAATCCTGCAAGGTTGCTGCGGGCTTACGCCCGTGGCATTTTTCCTTGGTACAATGCTGGTGATCCGATTCTGTGGTGGTCCCCCGACCCACGCGGGGTATTGTGGCATGAGGATCTGCATATCAGCCGCAGTATGCTCCGTCTTCTTAAGCAAAGGCATTTTCGGGTCAGTACCGACCGGGATTTCCGTTCAGTCATTCAGGGTTGTGCAGCACCTCGTCCCTATGCTGACTCAACCTGGATTCAGCCTGCCATGCAGGAAGCCTATCACCGCTTACATGAACTTGGACACGCCCATTCTATTGAAGTTTGGGATAGTCAAGAGCAACTGGCAGGCGGCTTATATGGGGTCTGTATGGGTCGTATGTTTTACGGGGAATCGATGTTTTCCCGCCAAGACAATGCCTCCAAATATGCGCTGCTGGTTCTGAGTCGCTGGCTTGCCGCTCATGCATGTCCCCTGATTGATACTCAGTTCCCAAATCCGCACCTGCTGAGCCTCGGGGCAACAACCTGGCCACGCGCTCAAGCCCTAGTAGCCATTACTGATTTGAGCCAGCAAAAAGTCAATCTGCCTTGGGGAAACTGGATTGAGTTCAACGATCTAATATAGATGTTTATGGGAATGGAGCAATTGGTTTTTTAGCCACAAATGAAGAGGGGCCTTGCCGGCCCCGATCTCATGACTGTGTTCGCTCAAATGAGCTCTATTCTTCTTATCACTACACCATCGTCCTGATCTTGAAAATTTCTTCTTATTATTTTCCTTAATTCATTTTTCTTGTTTTTATTACCACTGTTACTTTTCGTTGTTTTTATCTATTTTCTTGTTATTGATTGCTTTTTTATATTTATGAGTCTGATTTTTCTTGTTTTAGTCTTTATTACACTGCTTGGTTTTTGTTGTTTTTGTATCGCCTTGCTCACTGTGTGTACTATATAAAGCATGAAGTATGCCAAAAAACAAAAAACAAATTAACACATTGTTTTTTATGTGTTTGTATTTTTTGTAACCTGCTGACCACTAGCCACTTAGGCTACTTTAGGTAACAACTCTGTTACCCTTAGGTAACACGAATACCCAAAACCACCATTGGCATAACTCAGACATGAAAGGTTACGGAAACACTGACAACTTCACGCTTAATGACGATCAGAAGAATTGACAACACCCAAGCACATGATAACGCACACCTTGATCAAGTTGCAGCGAATAACTTTTACAATCGTTATATAAAACCCAAGAAGCAAAAGACCCCCGAATTCGGGGGTCTGCATACATATTTATGCCTTGAGGCTAGCACACCTTGAAGGTGTGCCGTTCTTATCAGAACTTGTAAATACCTTCAATGGCACCATAGCCGACATTGTCGGTCATACTACCGTTGCTGCGCTGCACAACCTTGCCCGGCAGATGATCATCACGGATTTCAGCCCGGACTTCGGAATTCTTGGTCGGAGCATAGGCCACAGTCAGTGTTGTAGACTTGGTATTGCCTGCGCCGTAACCAAGTATGTAACCTTCCTGATCATTGAAGTCTTCAAAACGCAGCGATGTACGCCACTGATCGGTGATCTGGCTGTTGAGATACAGGTCACCCGAATACCACTTGGCAGCCATGCCACTATTGGCAAAAGCATGTTCCTGGGTACCATAGTCGCCATTGAGCACCACCGAGAACAATGAGGTTGGCTTGATAGTTAGCACGGTATCGACCAAATTGCGCTGGCCAAGAACATTGTTTTGGGCAAACAACATCTTACCTGAGTGGCTATAGCCGACGTTGGTGGTTGCACCATTGGTTGTGGCATCACCGTAGTAGTCTTGCAGTGTCCAGTTCAGCATGCTGTTCGGATTGAAAGCCACACCCAATTCAGTCGTCTTTTGGCGATTCTGCGACTGCTGTTGATACCAGCCATTGACTTCACCAATAATGAAGGACAGCGTTTGGGTTGGAGCAACCGTCAATCGCACACCCGTGTGGGTAAAAGGAATAGCATGGAGGAAGGAAATGGAATGCGAAATATTGGTATTAGTGGCATCATTCAAGCCTTCGGCACCAGCAAGAGTAACAAATTTACCGGCTTGGACGGTGTACATGCCAGAAGCGTACTGCAAGAAAGCCTGGGTTAGATCCAGAGAATTAGCGGCTGATCCATTACTATAAGGATATGACTTGATCTGGTCAGCATCACTACCAGCGATCACGTTCACCAAACCACCAAAACCTTCGCTTGGCTGCTTGGCCAATTGCAAATAGGCTTGTTTCAGGGCAAAGGTATTGGCTTTGTTATCAAAAGTATTTAACGTTGTTGGGGCATTGTTTCCTGCACCAGGCGCCGCGAAATTGTAACCATCATAACCGGCTTCGACGTAACCCTGTTCGGTAATTCCCGAAGCAGCAAGAACCTGATCCAGATTAGGCACATTCGCTGCAGTACCTGCAAAAACACCGTGGGTCAATCCAGCAAAAGCAGCAACTACAGCCCAATTCAGTTTGTTCGACATGGCAATCGTACCTCTTGGTTGAATGGTAAGGCAATGTTACATATATATTACATTGTCCG
Organism: Pseudomonadota bacterium; assembly: GCA_021848605.1. Lineage (GTDB taxonomy): Bacteria > Pseudomonadota > Gammaproteobacteria > Pseudomonadales > Moraxellaceae > JAJXWR01. Next base: position 12,378 of record JAJZUM010000011.1, read on the forward strand.
CAATTACCAAATTGGGGTTTTTATTCATTTTTCAAGTAATAATTTCGATATTTTAGCTATAAAAATAAATAACAATATGATTTAAAAGGTTAAAATAATTTCAAAACATATCTATATGTTACAAAATACTGACATTGCACAAAATAAAAGCACAAATTTATTTACAATTATGGCCTTTTTTGTGGTCATTTCAGCAACTCTGTCATAAATCATCCCCACGAGATCATCACCATTTTGACCAGGAATCACTTGATTGACAAACCATCAACAAAGAAACTGTATCGTGCTGAGCATTGGGGAGTTGCCTGGAAGGTGCTATGCTTGAACAAGACATTCCTGGAGCGTAGAGGATATGACGTCGCTGCGTGATTTGCGGTTTTTTAGTACCGCACAACACGATTGCAGTTATTTGGATGACCAGAAAGCGGCGACGCTTTTTGTGGACCCTCACGCCCATCTTTCAAGCTCAACCTACAGTGCACTGAGTGATATCGGCTTCAGGCGCAGCGGCAATTTCATTTACCGCCCGAATTGCCCGGACTGTTTTGCCTGCATTCCAGTACGTATTCCGGCGGAGGCCTTCGCACCCAACCGCAGCCAGCAACGGGTACTTAAACGCAATGCCGATGTTGATATACAGATGATGTCAGCCTCTTTCACACAAGAGCGTTATGCGCTTTATGACCGTTATATCCGGAAGCGACATCAGGACGGTGATATGTTTCCACCCAGCCAGGATCAATTCAGTTCATTTTTGCTTTCAACCTGGAGCGAGACTTGTTTCGTCGAGTTTCGCCTGCACGGCCAACTGATAGCAGTTGCGGTCTGTGACTGGATCGACCAGGGTATTTCAGCGACCTATACTTTTTTTGACCCTGATCTGGCCTCCCGCAGCCTTGGCACGCTGGCAATCCTTTGGCAAATTGAAACCTGCCGACAGCAAGGTTTATATGGTGTATACCTCGGTTACTGGATCCGGCAATCGGCAAAAATGCGTTATAAGTCGATGTTTCGCCCCATGGAACTACTCATTGATCGGGAATGGCTGCGCGTTCGTTAAAAATCTTTGCCTCTTGTTGCGTTTTGTAGCACAATTCTCGCCACCTTGAAACCTAGAGAGCCCCCTGCTTCATGTCGAAAGAAGATACGCTTGAATTTGATGGTACGGTCATTGAAACCCTACCTAACACCATGTTTCGTGTTCAACTGGAAAATGGTCATGTTGTAACGGCCCATATTTCCGGAAAGATGCGCAAGCACTACATCCGAATCCTGACCGGTGATCAGGTCAAGGTTGAGATGACACCCTACGATCTGACCAAGGGCCGTATTACCTATCGCGTTCGTTAACGATGATGTTCGTCCGGCATTGAACTATTTCCGAAATCTTCAATACTGTTAACAACGATTCCCCACGAGTAATACGGACATGATCTCGGTTCGGTTGCAAAAAGCCATGCGCACGCATTACATGGCAAGAAACCGCCCTAGTAACTTGCCCCGTATCCTCAAGCGTCTGTACTTGAGTCTTCTGGCATTTCTAGTCCTGATGCTAACCGGAACCATGGGATTTTCCCATCTCAGTCCTGGCAACCCTAGCTGGTCGGATGCCCTATTCATGACCCTGATTACGGTCACGACTGTCGGCTATGGCGAAGTGATTCCGCTGCACTCCACAGCACTGCGTCTTTTTTCAGGATGTATCGCACTACTTGGTTTCGGAACCCTGACTTTTCTGTTTACCAGCCTGACCATGTTCTTCTTTGAGACCGATATTGACGACCGTTTGCGGAGAAACCGGATGCAACGTACCATCAACAAACTCAGTGGGCATTATATTGTCTGTGGATTTGGCCGGGTGGGTCACAATATTGGCCGTGAACTTAAATTGACTGAGCGGGCATTTGTGGCCATAGATGAGCAAGCCGAAGCGCTCCGTCATGAATCTGAACAGACTGATTTTCCCTCTCTGCACGGTGATGCCAGCGATGATGACCTGCTCATACTGGCCAACATCGAACAGGCCCGTGGGGTTTTTGCGGTTACCGGGGATGATTCACGCAACCTGATGATCACCCTTACCGCTAAACAACTGAATCCTTCGGTACGAGTCGTGGCACGTTGCCATGATGTGCGCAACATCCCCAAGATGCAAAAAGCGGGTGCCGATGCCATTGTATCTCCTGATTTTACCGGCGGCATGCGTATCGCCTCTGCCATGATCCGGCCACATGTGGTCAATTTCCTGGACGAGATGCTACGAAGTGATCAGGGACTGCGTGTGGAAGAAATTGCCGTAGACCATGGCTTCAGTGGTGCCCGTCTCGACCAGATCGGCCTGCGTGGCCACGACTACATTATTGTGGCTATCCGCGAAGGTCAGCGTACCGTCTTTAACCCCGCTGGAGATTTTTTTCTGCGCCCTCCACACATCGTCATCGCCATGGTGACTCCACAAGGGCGAAGTGAACTAAAGAACGTTTTGCAAAAGGTGGCTGTCTGATGGTCCGAAAAGAACCAAACTTGGTTTGGCGTTTAAGCCATATCATTGACAGTGACCGTTTCACGCTGGCTTTTCTGACCAGTGCGTTACCTCTTTTTTTATTGCTGCGTCAACGCCTGGAATGGCACATCGCCCTGCTGGTGTGCTGGAACCTGCTGGCATTTTTTTGGCTGAGTATGACACTTATGGTTGCCTTCAGTGCAGATGCCGCTCTAACCCGGCACCGTATGGCTTTACGAAAGCGACCTTTGCGCATTCTGGTCTCAGTGATTGTCACTGCCATGCTGTCGAATATGTCGGTTGGGCTTTTTGTCAGTTATCACAGTCTGCACCACCAACGTGAAGTACTGCTCTGTGCCTTGGCCATTCTTCAGGCCTGGGTCATGATGCAGGCAGCCTTTGGTCGCTACTACGGAGAACTTTATTATGCCACCGAGCCTGACACAGGCAGCCTACACCGGGGACTGGTCTTTCATGGAACAGAAGAACCCACCCAAATCGACTTTGATTACCTGGCTTTCATGATTGCCCTTTCCTATTCCAGCGCTGATGTCGATATTACCCGCCACACCATGCGCAAACTCATTCTCGCCCACGCATTAGTCTCATTCCTGTTCTATTCGACCGTCGTAACCGGGGTTCTAAGTGCCGTTGCCACCAACAACTAAGTACGCTCCCTGGCTTGCCTGGAAAGAAGCAACCCGTTAGGATGCCACCTACGATGCCCTAGCCGTGGATTGCAGCCTTCATGTCTCAGCCGCCCCTGCATGTAAAATCGATTCTTGTGATCCGGCGTGACAATATTGGCGATCTGGTCTGCACCACCCCATTGTTACACGCCTTGCGTCAGACCTATCCAGCCGCACGCATTGATGTTCTGGCCAACACCTACAATGCGCCCGTGCTGCAGGAACACCCGGATATTGATCATCTTTATGCCTACATGAAGGCCAAGCACCGCCCAGAAGGCATGTCAAAACTTAAGGTCTATCTGCAGCGCCTGCGCCTGCTCATTGGCCTGCGTCGCACCTGCTATGATCTGATTATCCTGGCGCAATCAGAGTACCAGAGTCAGGCGGCAAAATTTGCCCGGTTCCTCAAGGGACAATACCGTCTTGGCTATGTTGACACATCCAGCCGCAGCAGAAACCTCATCGATTTACCGCTACAGCCCCGCAATGAACATACTCATGAAGCACAGGCTTGTCTTGATCTGATGCAAGCTCTTGGCCAATCCCATCCTAACCTGCCCCTGTCGCTTGGTCTGTCCTTGTCCGAAAAGTTTCAGGTTCAGCGGCTGCGCCAAGATTGGTTGCAGGCACCAGCAAAACGTCTGGTGGGTTTGCACATCAGTGCCCGTCTGCCCAGTCAGCGCTGGCCTCTGCCACATTGGCTGGCACTGATTGAACAACTGAACGACCAGGACCCGTCTCTCCACTTCGTGTTGTTCTGGTCTCCCGGGACACCAAACCATCCACAGCATCCGGGCGATGACGCTCTGGCCGAAACGCTACTAACTCAGTCTCATTTGCCTCTGTCCGGTTATCCAACCCAGGATCTGCGCACTCTGATGACCGGACTGGCTGCCATAGATCTCATGATCATGAGCGATGGAGGTGCGATGCATATTGCTGCTGCACTCGGTAAACCGATGGTATGCTTTTTTGGCGAAAGCAGTCCGCAGCGCTGGCATCCATGGATGTGTCCACATGAGTTGCTGCAACCGCCCTCGCACCAGATCAAGGATGTATCTGTCGAGCAGGTTCTGAAGTCTCTACGGTCCTTGATGCACAAACTTCCCTCTGACTCCGCTCCTGCTGCTGGCATTGTTGCAGGGAATGACTGATAATCAGCTCAATCACGCCCTCATGACTGGATTGTTCAGCCTCGATGCATTTTCTGTATAAACAACACCGCACCAAGCTTTGCACGATGCTGCCTTGGCTGGTACTGATTACTCTCCCCTGGGCGCATACACAGGGACTGCAACATTCCCTTGCTGCCCTGCTCCTGATCACCATTTCCTGGCCTGTTGAAGTTCGAATAAAGCCGGTACTGAGGAGTGCATTGCTTTTTGGGCTCATTGCCCTGGTAACCAGCCTGCAAAAAATGGGAACCCATCTATTCCCTCTGGCGATCAAAGAGCTGTTCTGGAGTTTTCTGGTGCCTCTGGCCGGATTTGCCTGTGCAGCAACTTTAGATGTGCGTCAAAACCGGGCCGTGCAGGCCATTTCCATGGTTCTAACCCTAATTTTTGTACTCTTTATAACAGGAGCGGCGCTTTTTTGGTCCCGGATGGGCGTTATCACGGGTGAGTCGGCAAGCGGTTTTTGGCGCTTTTATCCAGGCCCAGGCATTAGTAGTACCTTGCTTTTGCTCAGCATGCCTCTGGTACTGACCGGACTTGGTGATCATCAACCTTTGCTTATGCGGCTATCCCGCCACCATTGGGCTCTACTGGCCCTCTTGGCGACCACTTGGGGTGGGTGGCTGACCGGAAACCGGGAGTTCTGGCTGGGTTGGATGCTGGTGCTGCTGGTGACGCTTCATGCCTTAAGTCGCCGAAAGCGCCATGGCCAGCTGCTTTTATTGATCACAGCAATTCTAGGCTTCTCCCTGGCGGTGGGCATGATTCGTCACCAGACCCATGTACGCACGGATCTGCACGGTTTTGCCACCATTACCCATGATAATCGGCTCATCATCTGGCAATACTGGCTGAAGCAGATTCCAAATGCACCCTGGATGGGACATGGCTACGGCAAGGCTGTTCAACGTGCCTACTACCGTCAGGATCAGCATCTGCAGAACCCGGTCGGAATTCAGGTATTAATTGGCACCCATGCCCACAACGTACTGCTTGATACCTGGATTCAAACGGGGTTATTCGGAGTACTAGGTTGGCTGTTACTGCAATGGAAATTGGCCCATCCGATTGAAGTTGACCCATCGATTCGACAGGCGGCCAGCTTGTTGGTCGTGTTAATGCTGCTCAAAAACGCTACCGATGACTTTATGGACTTCCAGGTTCCTCTGTTTTATTGCCTGCAGTTGGGGCTGATCTGGTCATCGCGGCGTCCTACTGATCCTGCTCCAGATCATCCCAAAGCCCAGCAAGCTCAAGCCTGAGACGATCAACGGGTTGATTCTGCAGACAGGCAGTCAACAAGCGCCGACTGCAATGACGTAGTGCCTCAACTCGTTCTGGTTCGAGGGCATGCAAATCCGGCACCAGAGCGGCATGTACATCATTGGGTTCCAGTTTGATCAGGCCACCGCCATATTCACGCCGCTGATTCAGAAAACAGTGCTGCGCCAACGGACTCCATAGAAATGCCATAAGAAGTTCCACGAAGGCATCGGACGAGTCAAGCGGATAAATACCATGAAATGCAGTTAAATGTCGTAATCCACTCAAGTTACGCACAAACCGCAATTCTTCACGGTTAAACACCCGCATCAGGATTGGTGCGACCTTAGTCTGTTCGCTGCGGTACCATGGACGACGATGTCGCGGTAGATGGCGCCCGGGAATGCCTTGCCGGACTCCTTCCTGCAGATAAGCCTGTGTCATAGGTTGTACCGGCTCATGTACCTGCAACAACCAGCAAGGCTCCTGGGCATCGCACTGCCTCTGCCAGAGTTCGCCGGTCATCACGTGTCCCGGAACGTTTTGGGCACGTGCCAGTACAGGTTCTAAGTCGGCTTCAGGCAACTGCCACTCCGATACACGTTCTGTATCAAAGAGAAAATAATCGTTGGCACCTGTTGCCAGACCACGGCGTACCCGAGCCAGTTGTCGAAATGGAATCTGCGCAACAGAAATCTTTAGCTCAGCCTGCGTTAGCCATTTGCGTTCGGGTTGTAACCATGACCATGGACAAGATTCGGCCAGCAACACGGCCGCATCTTCATCATGCAGAGCATGGTTGAGTTGAGTCAGCTGATCAAGCTGTAGGCCAGTAATCCTCCTGACAAAGCCAAGTGACACTGATTTCTCGAACAAAAGCAGACATGAGGTTGTCTGGGCATCAGCAAACAATGGTGCTCGACCATCAAAACCAATCAGCCATCGCAACGAACCCTCGTTGACCAGTATACGCCGGACTTCAATCCCGTAGTCGGACTGTAAGAACTCGGCTGGAATTAAAAAGGCACAACGTCCACCAGGAGCCAGCTGATGTAGCGCCTTAAGTAGAAAAATAACATATACGTTGCTAAATCCGCTTAGCGTAATACCGGTATAAGCCTTAAGTTCAGCGAGTTCTTTTTCCCGCTCCTCAGCTTTACGAAAACTGCGGTAAGGAGGATTGGCAATGATGGCATCAAAACGGGTCTGCCAGTCCTGTTGCAGATAATCGCCCTCATGATAGTGAATGAATTGACGCAGGGGCGCCAGAATCTGACGGGCTCGTTCGGCAATCTGGACATCGTTCTCGCACAGAGTTGTATTCCAGGACACCGCTAATCCTTGCCGGACCGCTTCTGCTTCACAAGCGCGCACCAACAATCCAAGTCCACCGGCAGGGTCAAGCAAATGTTTGGGCGATTTTCCACCCAAAATCCAACGAGCCATAGAGGTTGCTACCGACCAAGGCGTGAAATACTGGGCACGCTGCTTACGTACATCACGTCCAAGCTCGCGACACCAATCTTCTTCAGGTTGTTCGGTCTGCCAGACTGGCCATTGGTCACTTATCATGTGTTTTAATGTCTTCTTGAATTGATCTCTGATTCAGACTCTGACCGTATTGCCATACGAACAAGGTGCAAAGAGCCATTTTGCATTATAATGGATCATGTACAATCCTGTTCCTCAAATCACTTGGGAAGATAACGATGCGTCGACATGTAGGCGGCCTGGTGGCCGTACTGATGAGCACCGCTGTGTATGCCCACTCGGGCTGGCATCTTGCCAAGGAAGGGGACGGAATCCAGGTGTGGAAAAGACGACTGGCCCATACATCCATTGCAGACTTCAAGGCTGAAGTTATTGTCAACAGCAGCCTGTCGGGACTGGTTTCCTTATTTTACGATGCCAATGCTGCTCCCCAGTGGATGGATCACACCAGCAAAGTTGAGATGATCAATCGTGACGATCCCAGTCACAGTTATACCGTTCATATTGAAACCGCCATGCCGTGGCCCGCAGCCGACCGAGATGCTGTCTTGCAAGGTTCCTGGAGTCAGGATCCAAAAACATATGTGGTGACCTTGCATGGTCACAGCGTAAGCTGGCAGGACACTCCCGGCTTTGTGCGTGCCTCGGTAGTATCTGACTGGACCTTTGTGCCTCTTGGTGACCATAAGGTCAAAGTCATCATGTCAGGACATACCGACCTCGGCGGCTATATTCCAGACTGGACAGTCAACATGCTGCTCCAGGAGTCTCCCTACGCCACTTTAGAAAATCTACGACAACGAATTTCCATGGCTAAGTACCAGCAAACCCACATTGATGGCATTATCGAACCAGATGACCCGACTTCTTTTGCTCGTAGTCATCTTGCCGAGCACTAGTGTTTGTAGAGTACTTGTTTGCCAAACTCGTCGGCATCCTTGAAATGGCTACAACTCTTGGCGTTGTTCACAGGATTTGACCTTTGTAAACAGGGATTATCGTTATGACCCGAAACATTCTCATTGCAGGAGCGGGAGCGGTTGGACAAGTTTATGGTTGGCATCTTGCCCAGTCCGGGTGCAAGGTACATTTTTTTGTCAAACCGGCCTATGCTGATGACCTTAAGGCAGGGCTAACACTGCACCATCTGGAATATCGGACCGCATGGGGTCTTCAAAAACCCAAAGCGCAGCATTTTACTGACTTCGGCATTCTAAGTGAACCTATGGCAGTATCGAACGTGCAGTGGGATCAGGTTTGGCTAACCTTTCCATCAGATGCTCTACGTTCAGAACTATCCCATGCGCTCCTGGCCGCGGTCGACTCTGCGACTATTGTCTGCCTGCAACCTGATCTGCATGATGGAGCCTATGTTCAGGCGCATGTGGCTCCGGAACAAGTCGTTCAGGGTCTGATTCCATTTCTGAGTTACCAGTCACCTCTGCCAGGTAAGTCAGATCCTGCTGGAATTGCCTATTTTCTCCCTCCGGGCATGCCCACCATCGTCGGCATGCCGGCCTCAAACGGTTCAATGCAACGGGTTTACGATGTTGTAGAAACTTTGCGGGCCGGTGGCCTGTCTGCGAGGGCCGTCGAGGATTTTGGACGCGCCACAGCAATCGCTCCTGCCTTGCTGCAGCCATTGATTGCTGCTCTGGAACTAAATAAATGGCAACTTGATGCATTGCCTTCAAGCCCAAATCTGAGCCTGGGACTAGAAGCTGCTCGTGAAGCGATGGCCGTGGCTGCAGCATATACCAGGGCATCAACCCGACCACTCAACCTGTTATTGCTGCCATGGATATGGCGCATGCTTTTGCCCATCTTGCGTCGATTTTTCCCCCTCGACCTGGAGACCTACCTGCAATACCACTTTTCAAAAACAGGTATTCAGACCCGGCTCATGCTGGATAATTATGCCACGCTCGCCCACAAAAAAGGTCTGCCTGCAGAAGCACTGATCCGCTTGCGACATGCCATGCAGGATGTGCCGAATTCAAAAGTTCTGACACCATCGTCATGAATTGACCGATTTCTTAATTCTTCATCATAGTGTCATGAATGCAGTAGAAACTTGGATGATGAATCGATCATGGACGATAGGGTTGCTGCTCATACCACTGGGGATAGCAGCCGGATGCGATCTGGAACAGATCCCTTTACTAATATTGATTGTACCGGTTTTTCTGGTTATCAGGCTTTTAGTGCATCGATCTGGCTCTATTCCTCCAGAGTCCGAGGCTTCAATTGAACCACAATCGGGTGTGATGGACTTCAATCCGGAAGACTACTTTGATACGGAGCGAGGTCTTTTTCTCGGCCTCGATGGCAATCTACCTTTCTACTGTCCCGCGCCTTGGCCGCACATCCAGATCTGTGGCAGTACAGGGAGTGGTAAAAGCGCCTTAATGGGTGTCATGGCGAGTCAATGCCTGCTGGCGGGTGAACGTGTTGCTTTCTGGGATCCTAAACAGGACCGCTGGCTTGAGGCGGTGCTTCGCCGGGCTGCCGCCGAAGCTGATCGACCCTTTGTACGGCTCGATCTGCGCCCGGGCGCACCTGCCCAGACCAATCTGCTGCATGACTGTTCAGCCGAGCAACTGGAAATGCTCCTGCACTGTGGCCTTGACCTGCAAACCCAGGGCAGGGACAGTGACTATTATCGTTTGCAAGACCGGCACATGGCCTATCTGTTGGCTCACAGCCTCGAACGTGGTGAAACACTTAGTCATCTGGTGCAACGCCAAAGCAGTCGCTGGCAGCGTCAGGCTCCGGCGCTTACAGCACAACTAATTGAATTAGCACGACATCCCAGTCTAAATGCAGCAGAAAACGATCTTCTACGTCCATGGCTGGAACAAAGTGCCATGCTCTACATCATCGGTTCACTCCATCATGACAGCGTGCAACGATTGCAACGCATGGTCTTGGTGCGTATTCTTCAACTCTTGGACTCACCGTGTGCAACAAGGACCGGAACGGGTACCGCCTTGTTTCTTGATGAGTTCCGCCACCAAATCAGCCGATTTTCCCTAGAAGCCCTTGCAACTGCCCGCGACCGGGGTGTCCATGCTATTCTGGCACATCAGTCCATGGCTGATCTGCGCTCAGGACCTGCCTATCTTCCGGCTGAAGCCGTGCTGCAAAGTGTCATTGAAAACTGTACGGTCAAGCTGTTTTTTCGTCTCCAAGACCCTGACACAGCCCAATGGGTTGCCGAGCGCAGTGGTGAACGAACAGAGTTGCAACGCAGTTGGCAGGAAACCCGAGCGGGTGGACCCATGCGTTTGCAGCTTCGCGAGCAGAGAGCAACCTATTGCCGCGCTGATACCCTGATGCATCTGCCCAAAGGCAAAGCCATTGTATTGGGCTGTGGACCAAGCACCTTGATCCAGACCCGACACTATCATGTTGATACAATTCCAGAGCTTGTCTCCACCGGGCAATCGCCTGAGACAGACGATTCACCCTTTGCCCATCTGGAGTCATCGTAGTGTCCTTAGTCAGTCACCCAGTACTTGCATGGCTGGAACGCTACGGACTGAGCACGAGCACTATTTTGCAGCAAGTTGCTGAACTTCATGGGCACCAAGCGCAGTCAACACTGAGGTTTCTCGAACAACAGGGTGCCATCGTTGGCGGCCCGGCAGACTGGCGTCTCGGTCCGAGACAACGAGCCTGTGCCTCCGGCCCCGTTGCCCGCATTCCGGCACAGCGACAAAGGACCCATCATCAGTTACTGCAACAACTGGAATTGGCTGCCCGCAGCCATGGCATTTTTAGGTGGCAGGAAGAACGTCAGTGCCGACTGCTGAACTGGGGCAAAATCCCTGATGCCCTGTTCCAAGACCTTAATGGTACCCGAGTTGCTGTTGAACTGGAACTCACGCTCAAAACCCGCTGGCGCTATGAGGATCTTATCACCCAATATGCCCAGCTTTTTGCAGAACAAAAAATTGATCAACTGCTTTATGTCGTACCGATTCGTCTGGTCTCAAGAATTCGTGCCATTCTCGATGCCCCTCGCGCTGTTGTCGTGCAGGATCGCTGGTGGCCAGTAACGGATGCACTAAGACAACGCTGGCATGTCCAGAGCTTGCCAGATGCCCTGCTCCATGGACCAAACGCACGTTTTTTGTCATAAAGTACAAGCTTAGGTTTATGCGCCATCAAGGCCTAATGGTTTTCCTTACAGGTCAGCCCGATACTTTCTGGTGTTGATATTGCCTATCTGCTGTGCAGTTCAGAAATCATCCTTGGTCTTGTAACCACAGCAAGCGTTCGCGCATGCATCGTTTCCAGACTGGTGCAAGCGCGCCTAGATGGTAACGATTTCCTGCACATCATCAATGGTTGGGTGATGCTTGAGCTAAGCCTGCCCGAAATGGTCGACACGGATCCGGTTGGTGTACTGAACCACAAGAACCCATATACGGCCTATGGAAAGCACCCGAGGTTGCGCGGACGTGCTGCTCAAACAGATCAAGGGCTGATCGCTTCAACACACTGTAACCATTTTCATGATTTCACCACATTTTCACCATCGTCTCACCCATATTGCCCCGTAGTCTTGGATTTGTACCAACCAAAACCTGATGTGGAGAGCAAACATGGTGCATACACAGCCACTTCTGGAACAACTCCAGAACAAAGGCCGAATTGAAATTCTGGCCCTAAGCCCAAATGGATTTGTCTTTGATCCGATGAATGGTCACAGTTTTACCCTGAACGGCAGTGGGGTCATATTGCTGCAACTGCTCCAGAAATATCACTCGATTGCAGAAGTGCTTCGTGAGCTGATCCGGATCTATGATGTTGAGGAAAACCGGGCCAGCATCGCCATTGATCGATTCGTGCAACAATTGCACAAGGTGTTGTCATGAATGCCCGCTGGCAATACCTGCGGGTCGCCATTACCGGCATGAACAATCGTCCGGATAATCCAGGTCCAGGCCATGCAACTGCACGCTGTCTGCACACCCTTAAGGAATTTAAGGGTGAGATCATCGGGCTTGGATATGATGTGCTTGATGGTGGTCTGTATGACCGGCAGATCTGTCACTCCGGACATCTTCTTCCTTACCCATCCAGTGGTGAACAGGCCCTGCTTGAGCGCCTCCGACAGATTCATGCTGAACAGCCCTTTGATGTTCTGATTCCATGTCTGGACTCGGAAATGATCGCCTTCAGCCGACTTGCTACTGAACTGAATGAGATGGGAATCGCCCTTCTCATTCCTAGCCAGCACATGATTGAACGCCGCGACAAGGACCGCTTACCTGAATTGTGTGCCCCACTTGGCCTTTCGACACCGCCGATCCGTCATCTTACTCATGCTGGTTTTTTTCTCGATTGCGCCCTGGAAGGCTGGAATTATCCCTTGGTGGTGAAAGGCCGTTTTTATGATGCCAGCATTGTACACAACGCGACCCAAGCCCAGGCAGCCTTCCAGCGCATGGCCCATGAGTGGGGACTACCGGTTCTGGTCCAACAGTATATCGAAGGGCACGAGTTTAACGTCTGTGCTGTTGGTGATGGTCAGGGAGGAACCTTAGGACTCGTCATGATGCGCAAGCGTGCCCTGACCGAAAAGGGCAAGGCCTGGGCTGGCACAACGATTGAGCACCCCCAACTGGAACAAACCGCCCGAAAACTTATCAGAGCCCTCAAATGGCCCGGCCCCCTGGAAATAGAGTTGATCTGTGATGGCAAAGGACAATTCCATATTCTGGAAATTAACCCACGATTCCCTGCCTGGGTCTTCCTGACCCATGGGGCGGGCTGCAATCTGCCTCAACGTCTGCTGCAACACCTTTGTCAGTCACCAGTTGCACCCGATCGGGCTAAAGCTGGCACCACCTTTATTCGTTATGCCGAAGAACGCATCGTGCAACTCGACGACCTTGCCACCATGACCTTGCAGGGCCAGCTGATTCATTCATCCGCCTCAACATTCCTGGAGTCTCTCGCATGAACACACGCATCCTCAAAGCCCAACGCCGCCCTTGGGAAGCACCCACCTTACGCCCTGTACAATTGACAGGTCTGAACAAATTTGGCAAGCGAAGCCAGCATAATCCTGAAGATCAGGAACGTCTGGAAGGCAGGTGCATCGAGCATCTGCTTGAGCAATTCGGCTCGCCCCTGTTCGTGACCTCTGAGCAGCGCCTGCGTGCCAACCAGCAGAGCTTGATGCATGCTTTTAGCAGCCGCTACCCCAATGTGATTCATGGTTGGTCCTATAAAACCAACTACACCAGTGCCATTTGTGCCATTTTGCACCAAGAAGGTAGTTGGGCAGAAGTTGTCTCAGCTTTTGAATATGAAAAAGCACGTTCCCTTGGCGTTCCAGGCAATCGCATTCTGTTCAATGGACCACATAAAAATAGTTCGATTCTGCAACGCGCCATCCGTGAAGGTGCCCGCATCCATATTGATCATTTTGATGAACTGGAACAGATCGAAGAGATTGCCGCCCAACTGGGTATCATCGCCCGGGTTGCCATACGTCTGAACTTCGATACTGGCTACACCGAGCCCTGGAGTCGCTTTGGCTTCAATCTGGAAAATCAGGAAGCACTCGATGCTGCCATGCGTATTAAGCGCTGTCCACATCTCCATTTATGCGGACTACACAGCCATATCGGCACCTTTATCCTCGATGTCCGGGCTTATCAGGCTCAGGTACGTATCCTGGCTCAGTTCATGATTGAACTGGAGCAGAGTCTAAACATTGAACTTGACTATCTTGATATCGGTGGTGGCTTTGCCTCACGGAACGCTCTACAAGGCATCTACCTGCCTCCGGAACAGGTGGTACCAAGCTTTGATCAGTATGCTGAAGCCATCTGCCCGACTCTTATTGAAGCGCTGGCCACAAGAAGCGCTCAGGGAAAACCCCTGCCCCAACTGGTGCTGGAAAGCGGACGAGCGATTGTTGACGATGCCCAGTCTCTACTAACCCGGGTGGTCGCAGGCAAAAACCTGCCCGATGGACGCCGGGCACTCATTCTGGATGCTGGCGTCAATCTGCTGTTTACCGGTTTCTGGTACAACCACAAGGTACAACTCACCCGACCCAATATGGGCTATCCCGAAGAAACCATCCTGTATGGTCCTCTCTGCATGAATATTGATGTCGTCCGGCAAAGTGTCAGCCTGCCTCCCTTAAAAAGTGGTGAAAGCCTGCTCATCAGTCCGGTCGGGGCCTACAACAACACGCAGTGGCTTCAGTTTATCGAATATCGTCCAGCTGTTGTTCTGCTGCATGCGGACAGTGACGCGGTCTCAGTCATAAGAAATGCCGAAAATCTGCAGAGCATGAGTCAGCATGATCTCCTGCCTGAAGGATTGCTGGATGCTGGTTCGCTGTGTGCCTAAATCGCAAAAACAGACCGGGAGCGCTCCATGAAGTTCAATCTCAAAATAGCTGCTCAGGCTTACGCCGCCATCTACTTCAGTCAGAACAGCCCGATGGGCATATCGATTCTTTTTGCCAGTCTACTCTGGCCAAATACCGGCCTGTCTGGTCTGATTGGTCTGGGATATGCGCGTCTGGTCAGTCATATTTTGCATGTTGCTCCGTCCCAACAAGGATCACACCTGTATAATGGCCTGTTGATTGGCTTATCTATAGGTGCCCTATATCCGGTCTCAATCAGCACATTCCTGCTGATTGGGGCCGGATGTTTTGCCGCTGCACTTATTGGGCTTGTTAGTAATGATTATTTCTGGCAAAAAGAAAAGCTCCTGGCCTTGTCTCTGCCATTTGTCCTGGCCAATCTTCTCATCACACCCGCAGCACAACACCTTATTCTGATTCCCAATATTCCGGTTACCGATCCTTTTGCCCGATTCACTCCTGAATTACCTGCCTGGATGCAACCTTTAAAAACCTATCTGAGCAGTCTTGGTGGAGCTTATTTTATTGAAAGTCCCTGGATAGGCCTGCTGATTGCCTTGGCGTTACTGCGCGCCTCCCGATATCTCAGTCTGATGGCCGTAGGCGGATATCTCATCGGGCGTCTGACCTATCTCGACCTGGCGGGTGGCAACCATCCTGAACTCATCCCCGCCTTTGCCTTCAACTTCATCCTAAGCTCCATGGCCTTAAGTATTTGGACTATTCCGGGGCGAGCCAGTGCCTTACTGGCTCTAGGTGGAGCAGCCCTCTGTGCCGTGCTCATCAACACTTTGCAGAGCATCAGCAGTGACAGTGGCCTACCTTGGACTGCACTACCCTTCCTGTTGACGACCTGGTTGGTACTGGCTGCACTGCAACGTCGATCGGTTCATCGTGCTCCGGAATTGAACCTGCATCAACCCGATCTTCCAGAAAATAGCTATGAACGGGCCCGCCTGGCGCGCAGCCGTGGAGATTTAGCTGGAATACCGCAACTATTGCCTCCTTTTCAGGGGATTTGGCAGATCTACCAGGGCTGCTATGGTCCTCATACCCATCAACCCCCTTGGCAATACGCTCTGGATTTTTATCAAACGGACGAGAGTTGCAGTTTTCGGAGCGATGGGTCTTGTGTTGAGGATTACCGTTGTTTCGGAGCGCCTGTTCATGCCCCGGTCAGTGGCCAGATTGTCGCCTGGGTGAACCATCTTGCCGACAATGCTCCCGGCCAGGTCGATTCGGTTCAACCATGGGGCAATCATCTCATGATCCGCACCCTTGATGGATTTTACATCCTGCTGGCACACCTCAAGCAGCACAGTATTGAGGTACAGCCAGGGGCATGGGTTGAATCGGGTCAATTTCTGGCTCGTTGTGGCAACTCAGGCCGCTCACCCCAGCCGCATCTGCATCTTCATGTGCAATGCAGTGCCGAAGTGGGTGCTCCCACCTGTCCTTTTCGATTGTGTCACAGCTTAAGTATGCTACCTGCATCGCAATTAGCCAGCAGACATCGCTATCAGCTCAGTTGGATTCCCCAAGAAGGGGATAGTCTGCAAACATCATGCCCTAGTCCGGCATTGGTCGAAGCATTCAACCTGCCCCTTGGCAGAGTTCTGGAGTATCGTTGTCAGCAGGCACATCAATCAGGCTCGCTCAAGCTTCGTATCGTGATTGATCTGCACGGTAAACGACGTATTCAAAGTGCTTCCGGCGCCAGTTGCTCTTTTATCCAAACACCGCAATTGTTGGCCTGCTATGAGCGCAAAGGCCCCCACGACCCATGGTTTGATGCCTGGATTTTGGCGATTGGCCTAAGTCCCATGGAGGTTCAGCCCATCGACTGGTTCGATGCCCCCAGCGCCAGCTTGTTTCATGGCTTTCGCCACTGGCTGGGCCGACAGTTACGTCCTCCACTGCCACAAGGCCTGAGCAGTCATTACGCACGAAAACCTGCGGAGAGCCGTGAAGGTTGGCAGCAGACGGGAACACATGCCTGCGCTTCCTTAGGTGGGACGATCACGCTATGTACGCACGCCCACATCGAACCGGCAACGGGACTCAGTCAGCTTCGCATTGAGGTGAATGGAACGCTTTGGGGCGAAGCGGAACTGCTTGCCATTAGCCAAATACCGGATGCTGGTATTCCAGGCTGGTATCGGCCAATTGCTGTCCGTTCTTCGACAACCCCGACATTTTCTGTCGACTCACAAATACTTCAGGAATCCGGTCTATGAATGCTCGACCCAACGGCTTGTGCTGTTTCGCGCTGATCACCATGGTTGCAATGAGTTTTACTGACCTATCGTTCGGTGATCCTGCCAGCATGGATCTGGCAGCAACAGCTCTGCAGGATCAAGGATCCTCTTTACGACAGAGTCTGCAGGCGTATGACCTCAACGTGCAAGGATTTGTAGGCGACCGCTGGAACTGGCGCAGCAATGTGGCGAGCAGCCAGATTTTCTTTCACCCAGGGACCACCTCCGAACCGAGAATACAACAGAATCAGTATTTGATCAGTATCGGGGGAAATCAGTACAGCGATTTATTGCATGGCATCAACACCTGGCAGCCGACCTGGATACGCATTACCGGTAACGACGATCTGGGGCTGACCCAGGGACAGATCGGTGCCATGTCCTGGAAGTTCACACCGTATCAAAAACCCTTTGACCTGAGTCTGGACTTTTGCGCTTCACGCTATGCTTCAGGAATCACCGCCCGACAGTGGCATGCAGGTTTCGAACTTTTCGGGAACAATCGAACGAATCGAATCAGCATGGATTTTGCTCGCCAACAGGTCATTGAAGTCCAGAATCGTCAATTTTCAAGTATTGCCTTGAGTTACCAGCACCTCTTCAACCATGATTGGCTAATTCTGCCCTACAGCATAGGGATATCTGTTCAGGCAGGAACACAGCAGTACGATGTTGATACCACCCTTGCCCGCATCGACAACTTTGCGGACATCAATCATGGGACTTTGCGAGCATCCGCACGCTGGTTACTTGGCGACCAGTTCGATCTCGGTCTTCAGATCAGCGACAGCCGCTACCAGTCATTCTCATCCACCAACCGTTATGAGACTCCTTCGATCACTGTGGATCTGGCCCATCCATGGTAAATCGTTCCACGACAACCAACGGCCAAACCGAACCACGAATTTAAACGAGGCACAGAGGAGTGACCAACATGAACCCACCCATCCGAATTGCACTAATCCTGCTCAGTGTTGTTTCAATACCGAGCCAAGCACATCCCGAAACGACCGATAGTCCGACGCAACAAGCCTGGAGCCATTCCTACCAGCGTGAATATGCTGGTGACCTTGATGGTGCACTGACTGCCATGCAACCGCTGCTCACTGAACATGATGGCACTGAACTTGCGTGGTTGCGCGAAGGCTGGCTCCTTTATTCTCAAGGGAAATACAACCACGCCTTTAATGCCTACAGCCAGAGTTTGCAGTACAACAGCCGTTCACTAGATGCCCGTCTTGGCATGATGCTGAGTCGAATGGCCCAAAAGCGTTGGAATGAAGCCGAGCAAATTGGGCAGACCGCCTTGCAGGGTGGTGACAATTATCTACTTGAACTCAGATTACTGATCTGTGCACAAGCCTTGGGACAATGGCAACAACTGCATGATCGTGCCCTCATGCTGGCCAGCCGATATCCTGCCGAAGCCGATCCCTGGATTTTTCTGGCACGATCCCAATCAAGACTGGGCGATCATAACGCTGCCCTGCAATCCTATATACACGTGCTGCATCTCAGTCCCGGCAATCAGGAGGCACGCCAGTTCATCAACCCAAATGCCTAAGGAACATCATGAACCACCGGACCTAATCCCTGCCGTGTGGATGGACGCTCTTGGCCTGGAGCAGAGTCCATCCACAACCTCGCGGGTCCAGGCAAAGTCATCGGCAGATGGTCATGTGCAGCAGCGCCTGCGGATGAACAAAAATCCATGATATATTTCATCAAGACGTTAGGTCTTCAAGGAAAACATCTCTTGTCCATCAAAGTTAAACTTTTTTTGGCCATCGTTCTGCCGGCTCTCGTTGCCGTCATTGCGCTGGTCAGTATTCTGCAGTGGAACCTGCGCCATGGTTTTGATGATTACCTTGATCAGCGTGATCGTCTGATCATGCAATCTGCCGCTCACAAGCTGGCTGACCTTTACCATCAGGAAGGATCCTGGAACGATGTTTTTGCCCATATCCAAACCCGACCACTTGGTCCTGGTCCGGATGGGGCGATACCCTCAGCCCCCCCACTGCCCGCAGAATTCCGTCCACAACCGGGGACGAATTCTGACTTACCCATTCTTAGTATCGCTGGCCTTCTTGGTGATCTCGGCCCGCGCAGCAGCATCGTCGATGCTCAAGGACAGGTTTACTTCGGCAATCCGCCGCGCGATCCTCATGATCTTGTCTTTCCTATTGGCCAGGGA
>JAJZUM010000163.1 GCA_021848605.1 Pseudomonadota bacterium
GTTCACCGCTCTGGCCCTGTCCATAGACCCCAATATTTTCAGGGGTTCAGTCAGCACTGTAGCATGCTTGTCTCGCACGCGAACTTTCAGTGTCTTTGTTGCCAACTTAACGACCCCCTTAATGCTGTCATCATAGGCAGCGCAAAACAAACAGTCAACAGCATGCTTATATCCATGCCCTAAAGAGGCATGGTTTTACGCACTTACTGATAAGAGAATATTTTATTTGCCAGAATGTTCTTGAATTTCCACAGGGTAGGGAATCGGATCAAGGTTAGACCGAGGATCTTGGTGCGATTCTGATGCTAAGTGATGCCGATGGCGAGCACGCCAACGTGCCAGACCTGCAGGGTCGATTGCTCGGATGCGGTCTTCAAGCGGGGGATGGGTGGCTCGCCATGCCGAGTTCTGGCTAATGTGAAAAAACATATGGTGACACGCTGGATCACTGGATTGTTCATCCCCTGGGGGATGTTGCTCTTCAAGCAATGTACCGAGCAGATCCAGCATCCCCTGGGGATAACGTGTGAACTGAATGGCTGTGGCATCGGCTAAAAACTCACGCTCACGAGAAAGCCGGGCTCGTACAAGCTCGCCAAGAAAGCGAGCGGTACCGCCCAGAATACGAAGAATTTGGCCCATCGGGTATAAGGACCATGCTATGACAGCGATAAGTCCAGATTCCGCCTGGCACCATGACAAACAGGTTCTTCCCAGTTCGCCCAATGAATCGAGGCTTGCCAGTACCATCAGCAGGCGCAGGTTGAGCAGGGCATCGCCCGCTTTGATGTGACCAAACTCATGGGCTATAAGCGCTTGGATCGAGTCACGATCCAGCCGATCCAGTGCTCCCTGGGTCAGAATCAGGACGGTATCGGTATGGCTTAAACCGGCAACCAGGGCATTAATTCGATTTTCATGAGGAAGAACATAGAGGGTAGGCATGGGAATCAGTGCAGCCGTTGCCATTTCCTGGCAGACATCAATCAGAATCTTTTCTGCATGCGTTCGGCCTGTTTCATCGATGGGGTGCGCAGCCATCCGGGTGGCCAGTCCCGTGCCACCCTTGTTTATTTCCAGCAATTGAAGTCCAGAAAACACCGTCATGACTAGAATGAGTGTGACCATGATGATTTGAAAACGCTGGTCTGCCCAGATGTTGTTCGTTACATGTCCTCCGGGAAGCCAAGGCAATATAGCCATCAAGGCAGCCATAATGGCTGCGTACATGAGTAATGCCATGATCAGGAAAAAAAACAGCCAGAGCAGGCTGTTACGCTTCAGGCGAGCCTGGTGTAACCAAAAACTCATGTACTATTGCCACAGGATAGATGGACGTGCGGTACTTCCCGGATGGTCGGGTCAGAAAGTTCCAGTTGAGGAACATCACGAAGTCCACCCAGACGAGCCACCAGCAGACCTGGAAATCCCTGAAGTGCTGTATTGTAAAGTGCAACCATGTCGTTATAGGCCTGACGGGCAAAACCAATACGATTTTCAGTCGATTGTAGCGTATCCATCAGTTGCTGGACCGCATCAATGGCTTTAAGATCAGGATATTGTTCAACGGTAGCTAGAATGCGGCGAAAGCCCAAGCTTTCATGTTGAACACAGTCATTCCACACAGCTACAGCTTGCGCGTTGGCTGGGTCTTTCTGGACTTGCAGACTGGCATCAGCCCCCTGGGTACGAGCGGTCGTGATGGATTTCAACGTTTCCCGTTCATGATCCATGTATCCCTGACAACTTTCAACCAGATTCGGGATCAGGTCATGTCGACGTTGTAACTGGACATCGATCTGAGCAAATGCATTGCTAAGCTGGTTTTTAAGTCCAATCAGGCGATTGTACTGTGAGAATCCAATCATGATCAGAAGTAACAAAAGCAGTGACCAGAGCATATTTGCTTCCCTCAACATCATTTTATTCAGTATAGCTGCCTCTTGACCAGAACGGTATGGAAATTCAGAAGCTCGCTGTTGCAGCAGTGCGCATGCTGAGTGTTTTAAAATGAACTCATTATACCCTATGGCAGAGGTCAACTATTTCCATTACCATTGCTGTTATTGAAAACTGAACAAAGCAGGAACACGCCGTGTCTGAAGTAGTCGCCTCCATGCCTGAGGCGCAATGGTTGAATCACCATGTGTTGCCTAAAGATGCTCCGCTTTGGTGTTTGACCCGTCACTCAGTACGTGAGCAGGCAAGCGAAGTGATTGCTGGATATGAGATCCCTTTGACACCGGCTGGCGTGGTACTGGCGGAACAGTGGGGCGCTCGTTTGGCTCGGGATATTGATCATGCCTGTAGTTCACCGGTAGGTCGCTGTCAGGATACCTTATCAGCGATTATGAGAGGGGCGGGTCATCACCTTCCCGTCATCATCAGCGAACGTCTCGTTGAGCCTGGAGCATTTGTTGAGGATGCCCAACGGGTTTGGCCAGAGTTTAAACGTTCGGGACCCATTGGTTTTGCCGGTCGTCATCTCGGTGGTGAACAGATCTCTGGCATGCGTGCCCCGCTTGACGGGGTCAGGCGAATTGTGGATCTTTTTCTTCAGCATGTGTCGGCGCCGGGACGAATATCCCTTATGGTCACGCATGATACGGTTCTGGCGGCCTTCCTTTATAGTGTTATGGGAAAGACGAAAATAGAGAGCCATGATTGGCCAGCGATGATGGAGTGTGCCTGGTTCTGGATGGATGATGAGCGTTTCTACTGGCTGTGGCGTGGTATGTCGGGCTCTCGTAAACGTATGGAACTGGGGATTGAATGACCGGTACATCCGGTATTTTTTTAAAATTCTCGTTTGGATGACAAATCATTTTCCAATATGATGAGACGTAGATAATCATGAATGTACCCGCTTTGTGGATCAATGACCTCTGTAAAGTGTACCGGAATGGTACCCGTGCACTGGACCACCTTCAGCTTGAAGTTCAGGAGGGTGAGTTTCTGGCACTTCTTGGGCCGAATGGAGCCGGAAAGTCAACCACGATCGGTATTCTCAGTTCTCTGGTGACCAAAACATCCGGTACAGTTCGGGTCTTCGGAGATGATCTAGACCAGAATCTTGCACGAGCAAAAATGCATCTGGGTGTTGTTCCGCAGGAGTTCAATTTTGGTCAGTTTGAAGTTGTCATTGACATTCTGGTCACTCAGGCCGGATATTACGGTATCCCATTGGCAACGGCTCGAAAACGCGCCGAGCATTATCTTGGCTTGCTTGGTTTGCAGAACAAGATGTATGTACGGGCCCGTCAATTGTCCGGAGGCATGAAGCGTCGCTTGATGATCGCCCGGGCATTGGTTCACCAACCCCGTCTGCTGATTCTGGATGAGCCTACAGCAGGCGTGGATATTGAGTTGCGCCGTTCCATGTGGGAGTTTCTCACCGAGCTGAACCGATCCGGAACAACGGTTATTCTGACAACCCATTATCTTGAGGAAGCTGAACATCTGTGTCGGCGTATTGCCATTATTGATCATGGTCGCATGGTAGAAGATACGGATATGAAGTCCTTGTTGGCCAGTATGCAGAATGAAACCTTTATCATGGATATCCGGACACCCCTTTTGATCGTGCCGCAATTCACTGATTTCCAGATTCGTCAGACGGATGCCCAGACCCTTGAAGTGACCGTGGCTCGAGACCAGAGTATCAATGACGTATTTGCTCAATTGAGCGGTGCGGGAATCGAGGTCATGAGCATGCGTAACAAAGCAAACCGACTGGAAGAGCTTTTTGTGGCACGTGTTGAAAAAAACTTGCAGGCAGGGGGACAATAATATGGGCTGGTATGCAAGCTGGATCGCATTTTCAACATTGGTCACCAAGGAAATCCGGCGCTTCATGCGTATTTGGGTGCAGACTCTTTTACCACCGGCCATTACCATGTGTCTGTATTTCATTATTTTTGGCAATCTGGTTGGCAGTCGTGTTGGTCGAATGGGTGGCTTTGACTATATGCAGTTTATTGTCCCAGGACTGATCATGATGGCGGTCATCCAGAATAGCTATTCCAATGTTGTGTCGAGTTTTTATAGTGCTAAATTTCAACGCAGCATTGAAGAGTTGCAAGTGGCTCCAATCAGCGATCTGCTTATCCTGACAGGGTATGTGGTTGGAGGCGTCGTCCGGGGTCTGCTTGTTGCCCTGATTGTGACCTTGTTGTCTTTATTTTTTACCCATTTGCAACTGGTTCATCCGGGGATGGTGGTCTTTACGGTTTTGCTGACCTCACTGCTTTTTTCCTTGGGTGGGCTGATTAACGCGATTTTTGCCAAAAGCTTCGATGATATCAGTATTGTTCCTACGTTTGTGCTGACCCCACTGACCTATCTAGGTGGTGTTTTTTATTCCGTTCATATGTTGTCGCCCTTCTGGCAACATCTGACTTTGCTCAATCCAATCATTTATATGGTTAATGCATTCCGTTACGGTGTACTGGGCGTGAGTGACGTGCCTATTTTCAAGGCGATGGCTATCTTGTCGGTACTGACGGCTGCTTTATTTGTCTATGCCCTTAAACTATTGCGCGATGGCACAGGATTGAGGGAATAGTTTGATGACGCCAAGTTTGTTGGGGCAACCCACTTCGTATCCCACGGTTTATGATCCTAAACTTCTCGAGGGTATTGAACGGAGGCTGGCACGTCAGAGTCTTGCTTTACCTGCTGGTATGACTGGTTTTGATCGTTGGATGTGCTATGAGTTGTCTTGGCTATCTGATCAGAATCATCCTCAATGCGCAGTATTGTGTATGGATGTTCCTGAGCGAACACCGTGTATTGTTGAATCCAAATCACTCAAACTCTATTTGAATAGTCTTTATCGTAGCCATTTTTCAGATCAAGAGGAGGTTCTGGCTTGTATTGGCAAGGATATGACCCCTATCCTCGGTAGTCCTCCATTGCTTAGGCTTATTGCTCCAGAGCTGTGGTCAGTTCAGTTGATTCCGGAGGAACCGTTGGGATTGTGTCTGGACTCCAGCGAGCAAGTAGGTCGCTGTTCCCTGTCTGAGGATGGACAAACCCATCGTGTTTGGACCGATCAATTTCGTTCCCTGTGTCCTGTAACCGGACAACCTGATTGGGCAACCCTTGAAGTCGTATGGCAGGGCAATCCCGTTGACCTGAACAGGTTGAGATCATTCATCTGGAGTTTCCGGGAACACGCCGGGTTTCATGAACAGTGCGTTGAAGCCATCTTTGCCCATCTTTTAAATGAGATGGCCCCTGAGACTCTGATGGTTCGTGCTTCATTTACGCGTCGTGGTGGTATTGATATCAGTCCTTGTCGAGCCTTTGGTTGTGATGCTGAACCTGCACCACGCCGTTTTCGTCAGTAAAGTCCAATCCAAGGGCAAGATGAAGGGCGACGAGATCCTGAAGTCGAGAGGCCTGTGCCTGGAGTAGGGACATTCGCGATTGCTCTGTTGATATTCGGTTTTGCAGCAGATCAAGAGCAGAACTCATCCCAGCATGAAGGCGGTGTTGACTTGAACGCAGAAGATCCTCGGCACATTGTTCCTGAATTTGCGTCTGGCGCAGACTTTTTTCGTCCGTTTGCAAAGCGTAAAGACTGTCGGCGACATTCTGCAAAGCCTGCAATACTGTCATACGATACTGCGCTTCACTTGCCTGCAGGTTGTCTTGTGCCGCTTTTTGGCGATGCTTGAGAACACCAAAATCAAAGATGGGCTGACTGATGCTTGCGCCCAGAGACCAGAACCGGTCCGCGGGTGAAAGTGTCGTGCCTAATAGCGTTGATGAACCGCCCCACGCTGCAGTCAGTGAGAACTGAGGCCAGCGGCTGGCCACAGCGATACCGAGACCAGCCGCTGCGCTTTGTACCTGTGCTTGTGCAGCACGAATATCGGGTCGACGGCGGACCAAGGATGAAGGAAGGCTAAGCACAGGCGAAGCTGTATGGACCAGATCAGCTAAATGCAGGGGCTGGGCGTGCATGTGATCGGG
>JAJZUM010000164.1 GCA_021848605.1 Pseudomonadota bacterium
CCTGAGCAGCTGGCACGTTGGCAGCAGATGCAGCTTTACCGACGGTTGCGGACTGAACGCGCCGGTGCCCAGCGTTTTATCTTGCATGATGGCCCCCCTTATGCCAATGGGCAGATTCACATTGGTCATGCGGTGAACAAAGTTCTTAAGGATGTCATCGTACGATCGCGGAGCATGGATGGCTTGGATGCGCCCTATGTGCCAGGTTGGGATTGTCATGGTCTTCCCATTGAACTCAATGTTGAGAAAATGGTGGGTAAACCGGGTATCAAGGTGAGTGCTGCTGAGTTTCGTCATCATTGCCGCAGTTATGCTGCCGGGCAGGTTGCCGAGCAATCCAGAGACTTTCAGCGCTTGGGCGTTTTGGGGGATTGGGACAATCCCTATTTGACCATGAATTTTCAGCAAGAAGCGGATATTGTCCGGAGCCTTGCCCGTCTGGTAGAGCGTGGTCATGTCCACAAAGGCATGAAACCAGTCCATTGGTGCCTGGATTGTGCTTCTGCCTTGGCCGAAGCCGAAGTCGAATATCAGGATCGGGTATCTCCTGCAGTAGATGTTGCGTTTGCAGTGCTTGATACGAATGTGCTGAGTGAGCGCACTTCTCTGAACCTGAGTGGCAAACCTGCCGCTTTTGTCATTTGGACGACAACGCCATGGACGTTGCCAGCGAATCGGGCGGTCTGTATTCATCCTGAACTGGAATATACTCTGGTCGATATCGGTAGCAGGATTTTGGTGTTCGCCGAATCATTGAGTGATGTGGCGTTACAGCGTTACCGTGTGGCATCTTCCAGCCGTTTAGGCACGATCAATGGCGCATCGCTTGAAGGTCTTTTGTTGCAGCATCCATTTCTGAACCGTCAAGTTCCGGTGATTCTGGGTACGCATGTGACGGCAGATGCTGGTACGGGTTGTGTACATACGGCACCAGCACATGGTCAGGATGACTATGTTGTTGGTCTGCGCTATCACCTTGACGTGGATCAACCCGTGAACAGCGAAGGGGTTTTTCATGCCGATGTTCCGTATGTTGCAGGCATGTCCGTGTTCAAGGCCAATGAAACGATTTTGGAAGTATTACGCCAACATGAGGCTTTGCTGGCGCATCAACCGCTCAAGCACAGTTATCCACATTGTTGGCGGCACAAAACCCCGATCATTTTTCGGGCTACGCCCCAGTGGTTCATTCGCATGGATACGCTTGGTTTGCGTGAACAGGCTCTTGAATCCATCGCATCGGTGCAGTGGGTACCAGACTGGGGGCAGGCACGTATCCAGTCCATGGTTGAACAGCGCCCTGACTGGTGTATTTCACGGCAGCGCAGCTGGGGTGTACCGATCCCGCTATTTATTCACAAGGAAACCGGTGCATTGCATCCTGATACTGCGAACCTATTGGAGCAGGTCGCCAGGGCGATGGAGCAAGGGGGGATTGAAGCATGGTTTTCGTCCCCTGATGCACAATGGCTGGGCAGCGAAGCATGTGACTACGAACGTGTCCGTGATACCCTGGATGTCTGGTTTGACTCAGGTGTGACGCATACAGCTGTACTGGAGCGTCGTCCGGAACTGAACCGCCCCGCTGATCTTTACCTGGAAGGTTCCGATCAGCATCGAGGCTGGTTTCAGTCTTCCCTGCTCAGTTCCGTGGGCATGACCGGACAGGCGCCCTATCGTCAGGTTCTTACCCATGGGTTTACCGTTGACGAGCAGGGACGCAAGATGTCCAAGTCACTCGGCAATATTGTTGCGCCGCAAAAAGTTATCGACAGTATGGGCGCGGATGTGTTGCGGCTTTGGGTGGCCGCCTCAGATTTTCGTGGCGAGATGTCGGTCAGTCAGCAGATTTTGAACCGGACTTCAGAAGCGTACCGAAGGATACGTAATACACTGCGCTATCTGCTTGCCAATCTGCACGATTTTGAACCATCCCGGGATGCAGTTGCGGATGAAGAACTCGTGGCGCTGGATCGTTGGATGCTGGATCGTACGGCTCGGCTTCAGCAAGAAATTATCGAGGCATACCATGCCTATCAGTTTCATGTAATTTACCACAAATTGCACAATTTCTGCAGTATGGATCTGGGTAGCATCTATCTGGACATCATCAAGGACCGGCAGTACACCCTGAAGCGGCAAAGTCCAGCTCGCCGTTCAACTCAGACGGTGCAATGGCATATGGCCGAGGCTTTGGTGCGATGGATGGCCCCCATTCTTTGTTTTACGGCTGAAGAAATCTGGAATCATCTTCCCGGCAAGCGTGCGGATTCTGTGCATCTTGAAACCTGGTACAAAAATTTGCCACTTTTGCCCACTGAAACAGATCGTCCGGAGTGGACTTTGTCTTTCTGGGATGATGTTTTGCAGCTTAAATCCAGGGTCAACAAACATCTCGAACAGGCCCGCAGTGATCAGGGCATTGGTTCGGGGCTTTCGGCCGAAGTGGAATTGGAGTTAGAGCCTGATCTTTTCAAAAAAGTGCAGGTGTTGGGCGATGAATTGCGTTTTGTCCTGATCACTTCGCAGGTTCGGCTCACACCAGCATCGGCCGGTGAGTCTATTCGTGTTCATCCCAGCCGGGCAGCAAAGTGTGTGCGCTGCTGGCACTATGTTGATGATGTTGGTCAGCATGCCGATCATCCCGAACTTTGTGGACGCTGTGTCAGCAATGTGGCAGGTTATGGAGAAGTGAGGAGGTTTGCGTGATGCGCGATCGGCTTCCCTGGGTGATACTCAGTCTGCTGGTTATTGGACTTGACCAATGGAGCAAGACACTGATTAGTCAGCATATGGTACTATTTCAGTCGATCGTGCTTGTTCCTGGTTGGTTAAACCTGACCTTGCTGCATAATACCGGAGCAGCCTTCAGCTTTCTTTATGGTGCCGGGGGGTGGCAGCGCTGGTTGTTCTCGGCGATTGCCGTGGTCGTCAGTCTGGGGCTGCTGATCTGGTTGTTTCGTATGCCCGCGCGTCTTCGGGTGTTACCGCTGGCGGTCAGTCTTGTCCTTGGTGGTGCTCTGGGTAATCTTCTCGATCGGGTTCGATTATCTTATGTGGTCGATTTTATTCATGTTTATCATGATGCATGGCATTTTCCGGCCTTTAATCTGGCTGATTCGGCAATTACCGTTGGAACCATCCTGTTGCTGATCGATATGTTTTTTCTCGAGGAGCAGCGTCGTGCCTGAGCGTATCCAGCAGGGAAATTGGGTGCAGCTGCATTTTAGTATGCATCTTGCTGATGGAGCCTTGATTGACAGCTCACGCCAGCGTAAAGTGCCGCCCCAGTTGTGTGTGGGTTCGGGCACGCTGCCGGAGCATTTTGAACAGCTTTTGCTCGGTCTAAAAGCTGGTGACCGTCGTTCCTGGGTCCTCCCCGCTGAGAAGGCCTTTGGCGCGCACCAGAACGATCATGTGCGAACCTTCAACAAGGCCGAGTTTGCCGGAATGGCCTTGGCCCCTGGTCTGGTCATTTCGTTTGCAGATCGAGGGCGAACTGAACTACCGGGGGTTGTTCAGCAGGTTTTTGAACATGAGGTTGTCGTTGATTTCAATCATCCTCTGGCGGGCAGGGAGATTGTTTTTGAGGTTGAAATCGTGGCTGTTCGCGCCCATGAAATTCAGCCGGTACAGGTTAAGGGGGTTTGAGCCGATGCATATCCGTCTTGCCAATCCACGAGGATTCTGTGCCGGTGTTGATCGGGCCATTGAAATTGTTCACCGAGCCCTTGATGTGTTTGGTCCCCCCATTTATGTGCGTCATGAGGTCGTACACAACCGATTTGTGGTGGATGAACTGCGCCAGCGTGGTGCGGTTTTTGTGGATGAACTGGATGAGGTGCCCGATGGGGGTATTGTTATTTTCAGTGCTCATGGGGTTTCCCAAGCGGTTCGTCAGGCGGCTGAGAACCGCAATTTGCGGGTTTTTGATGCAACCTGTCCATTGGTGACCAAAGTTCACCTTGAAGTGTTGCGTTATGCCCGTGCCGGAATTGATACCATCCTGATTGGCCATGCCGGCCATCCCGAGGTCGAGGGGACGATGGGGCAATACGATACAGGGCAGGGTGGGCAGATTTTTTTGGTTGAAAACGAACATGATGTTCAAACGCTTGATGTACGAGACCCGGAACATTTGGCTTTTGTAACCCAGACAACCTTGTCGGTTGATGATGCAGCTCGGGTCATTGATGCACTCAAGCAGCGTTTCCCCAGGATTCAGGGACCCCGCAAGGACGACATTTGTTATGCCACCCAGAATCGTCAGGATGCGGTGCGCGCTTTGGCGGCCCAATCGGATCTTGTTCTGGTGGTCGGTTCCCCTAACTCATCGAACAGCAATCGTTTGCGTGAATTGGCTGAGCGATGTGGCGCACAGGCCTATCTCATCGACTCGGCTGCCGATGTAGAGCCACAATGGTTGCAGGGTGTTGCACAGATTGGTGTGACTGCGGGTGCTTCGGCTCCTGAAGTGCTGGTCCAGGAAGTGGTTGAACGCCTGCGCCAGTTGGGGGGGAAGGATGTTGAGGAAAGCGAGGGGCGTCCTGAGTCAATTGTCTTCAGTATGCCTCGTGAATTGCGCATTCCCACTACGGATTTTACACAGCATGAGGATTCCCAGGATGTCTGATCTGCACTATATTCGTCGTTCTATCGAACAGTCACTTCATGTCAAGCAGCAGGTCCTTGCGGATAAGGCGCTTCTGGATCAGGTTCAGGCTGTTGCCGAGCGTTGCGTTCAGGCATTTCGATCCGGAAATAAGGTGATGCTGGCTGGTAATGGTGGTTCAGCTGCAGACGCACAGCATATTGCTGCCGAGTTTGTCAGCCGCTTTGAATTTGACCGGCCTGGTATCCCATCTATTGCGTTAAGTACCGATACCTCCATGTTGACTGCGATTGGCAATGATTATGGTTATGAACATGTATTCCGTCGTCAAGTGCAGGCGCAGGGGCGTGCTGGTGATATTTTGATCGGTATTTCCACCTCGGGCAATTCACGCAATGTGGTTCTGGCGGTTGAAGAAGCACAGCGTATGGGGATTGTTACGGTAGCGCTTACCGGCTCGGCTGGAGTACTGGGTGATCGTTGTGATTATGCCTTGAAAGTTCCTTCCATCCATACCCCCCGTATTCAGGAGCATCATATTCTGCTTGGGCATATTATCTGTGGGTACGTTGAGGAAGTTCTTTTTGCCGATGTGAAGAAACCCAAATCCTGAGGGGTTGGGGCACGGTTGGCGTGCCGAACCGTGCCCAATTCAAAACCACACGCGCTGATGCAGTGTCTCTCGGCTTGGTAAGTCTGCAAGATGCACATTGTAACCGGTCAAGGATAGGGCGTTATTCAACCCTGTCTGATTGATCGGATATCAGGTGTTCAGACGTATGAGCGCAGTCAATGGGTCTGATCACGATATCAGAAATGCTGTCGGCGCGGATGGATCAGGGCCATTAACAGAATGTCGACCCATTGGCCATCAATAAAGGCTGCCTGTTTCAGGCGGCCTTCTTCAATAAATCCTCCCTTACGGTACAGCGCAATGGCTGCAGTATTGTTCGCAAAGACGCTGAGTGCAATCCGGCTGAGATGAAGGTGGTTCCAGCAATAGTTGATAGCAAGCTCAAAAGCTTCCTTGCCAAGTCCATGGCCACGGTCCTCCACAGACCCGATACGTAATCCAAGAATGGCAGACTGGTGTACGGCATCAATGTTCCAGATTTGTACATAGCCAATAGCATGAGAGGTCTCTGGTCTTCGGATGATCAACAGAACACGAGAGGGGTCGGGTAAACGGGGAAACCAGAGGTCTTCCTGTTGTTTCCAGAGTGGGGGTCGGTAGGTTTCTTTGTACTGAGCGGCTTCAAGGTCATCGGCCCACTGGAAGAGCAGGCTGAAATCCTGGGGGAGAACGGGTCCGAGTATGACGTTGCGTCCGCTGAGCATGGCACAGGCCTACATGGTCATATGACTT
>JAJZUM010000165.1 GCA_021848605.1 Pseudomonadota bacterium
TCCGATCTCAGATCCTGACAATTTATTTGCGGCTGACCGCATCAGCTTTTTCACCTCTTCAACCGGTGCTTTTTGCCCGTGTTTATCAAGGTAAGTCCGATGCAACGAAACAGGCTTTCCATCCTGGTCTTGAACCAGTGCCAGCATGACCGGAAACTCCCCTAAAACAACGCCGTCTTCGTCAAGATAGGTCATCTTGTTGCGAAGCCGCAGGACGGAGGGCCATTTATCCAGCACAGGCAATCCCCTGTTTTGCAGGTATCGGTAAACCAGATCATGTTTCTTGATTGGTTCAGCCAGCGACCAGGCATTGTTCAGGATTTTTCGACGCTCTTTTATTTCTTCCTCTGTCAGTTCCTCCTCCACTTTTTTTGGCGGAGTGGTTTGAAAGGAAGCAGCCGTTCCGCCCAGTGCTTCACGCACATTGGCCGCGGCTGTTTTAAAATCCCACCCGTGGTACAACATCAGGAGCTTGAACCCATCACCTGCCCCATGATGGGAACAAATGTGGTTTCCTTGCCCCCTCTTGTTGTCGAACCGGAATGGTTTTGTGCCTCCACAAACAGGGCATGGCCCATGCTTGTTGACCAGGAAAGCCTGATCGATACCCAAAGCCGGCAGGATATGCTCCCATCGACCAAAGGCAAGGTCTGCTACGTCTTCCATGGTGTCTCCTTACCGGAGCGATTTCGCGCTCCAATTGGGTTACTGACAAGCCTCACATTCCTCAAAACCAGCATCACCCGGTTTGAGCGTGCACACTTTGCCTACCACCTCCGGTTCAGGAAGAATAGGCGCCGCTGCACTCGCGGGCTTACTGATTGCGGAGGCCATGCCCCCATGGTTCGGTACGGCATTCAATTCGCCGCCCTTACCGGTCGATTTTTCTGCACTGGTTGCCCCCAACGTGCGCAGGTAATACGTGGTTTTAAGACCACGAATCCAGGCAAGCTTGTAGGTTTCGTCCAGTTTTTTACCGCTCGCGCCAGCAATGTACAGATTCAGGCTTTGGGCCTGATCAATCCACTTTTGACGACGAGAAGCGCATTCAATCAACCAGGTCGGATCAACCTCGAACGCGGTTGCATACAGCTGACGCAAACCGAGTGGAACACGGTCAATTTTGGCAAGCGACCCATCAAAATACTTCAGGTCATTCACCATGATTTCATCCCACATTCCTGCCTGCTTCAGATCCTTCACCATGTACTCATTGGTAATGGTAAATTCACCTGACAGGTTCGATTTGACGTACAGGTTTTGATAGCTCGGCTCAATCGACGCTGATACGCCAACAATGTTGGAAATGGTCGCAGTCGGAGCAATGGCCAGGCAGTTCGAGTTACGCATCCCATACTGGCTAATGCGCTTTTTCAAACTCTCCCAATCCATCGTTACGCTATCGTCAACTTCCACATAACCGCCACGCTCTTCCATCAGCAGCTTTACGGACTCGTGAGGCAACACCCCGCGATCCCACAAACTGCCTTTGTACGAGCTGTACTTGCCACGCTCTTCTGCCAGTTCGGTAGAAGCCCAATAGGCGTAATACGCCAGAGCCTCCATTGAACGATCTGCGAATTCCACTGCCTCTTGCGAAGCGTATGGCACACGCAGAATATGCAGCGCATCCTGGAACCCCATCAGCCCCATACCAACCGGACGATGTTTCAGGTTTGAATTGCGTGCTTTGGCAACAGCGTAGTAGTTGATGTCGATTACGTTATCCAGCATCCGCATTGCAGTCTTGATTGTGCGCTTGAGCTTGTCCTGATCCAGAACCCCATCAATGATGTGGTTGGCCAGATTGACGGAACCCAGGTTGCACACCGCAGTTTCGGTATCACTGGTGTTGAGCGTAATTTCCGTACACAGGTTCGAACTGTGCACGACGCCAACGTGTTGTTGCGGGCTACGGATGTTGCACGGGTCTTTGAAGGTAATCCACGGATGGCCCGTTTCAAAGATCATGGACAACATTTTGCGCCACAGGTCGATAGCCTTTACCCGCTTGAATACAGTGATTTCACCGCGAGCAGCTTTACCCTCATAAGAGGTATAGGCTTTCTCGAAGTCTTTCCCGTATTTTTCATGCAGATCCGGCACATCGGACGGAGTAAACAGTGTCCACTCCCCGCCTTCCATCACACGTTTCATGAACAGGTCTGGAATCCAGTTTGCCGTATTCATGTCATGCGTACGGCGACGGTCATCACCCGTGTTTTTGCGAAGCTCCAGGAACTCCTCAATATCCAGATGCCAGGATTCAAGGTAGGCGCACACGGCACCTTTACGCTTGCCGCCCTGGTTGACTGCAACTGCTGTGTCATTCACCACTTTGAGGAATGGAACAACACCCTGTGACTTACCGTTGGTGCCCTTGATATGTGAACCCAGTGCGCGAACACGGGTCCAGTCATTGCCAAGGCCGCCGGCAAATTTCGAAAGCAGCGCATTTTCCTTCAGCCCTTCATAAATCCCATCCAGATCGTCAGGGATTGTTGTCAGGTAACAGGAGGACAATTGGGAACGACGGGTACCCGAGTTAAACAGAGTCGGCGTTGATGTCATGTAGTCAAAACTCGACAACAGACGATAGAACTCAATGGCACGCTCTTCACGTTCCACCTCATTCAGAGCCAACCCCATCGCCACACGCATAAAGAATGTTTGCGGCAACTCGATACGACGGTCGTTTACATGCAGGAAATAGCGGTCATACAAGGTTTGCAGGCCCAGGTACTTAAACTGCAAGTCCCGTTCCGCATCCAGTGCTGCCCCCAATTTCTTGAGGTCATACTGGCCAAGACGCTCATCCAGCAATTCAGCCTCAATACCCGCCTTGATGCATTGCGGGAAATAGTCGGCATAACGTTCCCCCATTTCTTCCTGAGAGACCTGTTCGCCCAACACTTCGCGACGAATAGCATCCAGCAGGATTCGAGCAGCCACCAGGTTATAACCCGGGTCTTTCTCGATCAGGGTACGTGCACTCATAACGAGCGCTTTTTCAACATCATCCATGCTCACGCCATCGTACAGATCGCGCATTGTGGCCTTGATGATGTCGTTCGGATTAACTGCTTCCACCCCTTTGCAGGATGCGGATACCAGATCTGACAAACGATTCATATCGAGAGGACGGTTTACACCGTTTTCTACAACATGAATGACTTTGTCTTCCTGTTTGGCAATTTCCGGAGCACGCTCGATAGCATGCTTCTCACGGTACAGCACATAACCGCGTGCGATTTGCTGCTCGCCAACACGCATCAGCGCCAGTTCAACCTGGTCCTGAATATCTTCGATATGCACATTACCACCACCAGGCTTACGCGATTTGATGGCTTGTACAACACGATTTGTTACGTCCTGCACCTTCTCGCGGTCAGATGCTGCCAGGCTAATCTTGCCGACTACATACGGATTACCGTTGTGGTCGTAGATAAATGCCTTGGCAACGGCTGCCTCGATCTTGGTTTCGTCAAAAGGAACTACGGTGCCATTACGGCGAATTACGTTCAACATGTTGAATCTCCTTCAAGGTTTGCCCCATACCGAGGCCCACCAGAACACCCTGCGCAGGATGCTTTGGTGGGCCCCGCGAATGGGTTCATTAAAGGAGACACCATCCCGTGCACGGGAAATGGTATCTCCCGGTACGGGTGCTGCAATGCAGCGTTTCGAAATGCTGGTTTGGCCAGCTCCAACGTTGGCTTACGCCTACGATTCTGACTTTCTCATATGCCCTTTTTCAAAGGCACAGGAAAAGCCCCCTCAAAGAGAGGACTTCAAATTAAAAATAGCACTGAGTGACACCGGTCACCCCGGGCATGACAAAAATCAGTTCCGGAATGTTCTGAGCATTCAGTTGTTCGATGTATTCTGATGGGTCAATTGCTTCAAACAGAAAAACATTCTTGATGTGTGCAGCAAAGTGCTTCCCAGCTGACCCGGCACAACGCAACTCATTAAATGAGTCTGCCGGCACACCAAAATATTGATATGTTCCTCCGTTCTTGAACTGAACCATCAGCGTCTCGGATGCCGGAACATAAATAGCCGACTCCAGCGATGACGAATCAAATTGATGTTTGATCGTGTTCATTTTGATTCACCATCACATGCATAACCGATACCGCCATCAGCACACCAGTCCCGATAAGAGACACGGCTGCAGCCAGATGCAAGTGTTGGCCATTCATACCAAGCACCAGTCCGTAAGCGACTGCGGCTGCTGAAATCCAAAGAAGGTTTTTCATTTTGATGCTCCTGATTGAACGAGGAGCATCCCCATACGGGGATGCATCCCCGTATGGGTTAAGTTGCTTTAGCGCTTCATGATTGGATCATCACACATGAATCCCGAAATGAACGGAATGTCATCATCAAATCCACCATCAAAACCGCCGCTGGCCGGCGCAGAACGCGGGCCCGGATTGTTCGGTGGAGGCTCATAGCCGCCACCACCCATATTATCGCCACCGTTGCCACCAGAAGAGCCACCGTTGCCGGCACGCCCTCCCAGCATCTGGAATCGATCAGCTTTGATTTCCGTGGTGTACTGGTCACGCCCATCTTTGTCCTGCCACTTACGTGTTTGCAGGCTGCCTTCGACATAGATTTGGCTGCCCTTTTTCAGGTACTGACCAGCAATCTCTGCCTGTTTGCCAAACATGGATACGCGGTGCCACTCGGTACGTTCCTGCTTTTCGCCACTTTTGTCCTTCCAGCTGTCTGTAGTCGCCACTGTGATATTGGCAACGGCATCGCCGGAAGGCATGTAGCGAATGTCAGGATCCTTACCCAGGTTACCCACCAGAATTACTTTATTTACTGAAGCCATTGAGTTCTCCTTTTGAAAAATGGCTGCAAGCGATTACAGCTTCTGAATGCTGTAAATCTTCTTGCGGTTTTTGTTTTTACCTACTTCGGTATCACCAATCAGGCTAACCTTAATCAAATCACCGCATGCGGCTCCAGATTCGCGCAATGCACGCTCCAGATCTGCACCATAAATTTGAACAGGCACCCCACTTTGTTCAACATCCTTAATCAGGATGCCGTAGCGCTCAGTAGGCTGGCCTCGATACGTTGTCGTCTCGTGACCATGCTTTTGCAGAAAGCCCGACCAGGAGGCCTGCGCTTCAGGAAGTTTTTCCGGCAAAACCTTTCCAAGCTTCGCCTCTTCCTTAACAACAGGTTCTTTGGTCTGGGTCGTCAGAACGACTTTGCTCTGACTATTTGGTGACTCATTTTCCATAACAATAGCGACTGCTTCCTGCATTGTTTTGGTAATGATGTCTTCCTGGCTGGTACCTTCCATTGTCAACTGCGGCAAACGAAGGAAACGCGCACCATGTTTACGTTCGAGGGATTTGGTATGAAACTTGATCACTCGAAGAACATGGTCGTCGTAGAACCAGAAGTCCACACGCGCCCGTGTTCCGATAGAACGCTGAGCAATTACTGCCGGCTTCACGTCATCCTCTTCTGTCACAAAGACTGAAGGTCTGACTGCGACTTTTACAGGATCTGCCAGCGGCAGACCACGCGTAGCGCGGTACGCCCCTTTCGTACCCCCGACCATCGCACGAAGACTGATCTTCGCGCCCTGGTAAGCGGCACCAATGGTCAACATGGTTGCTTGAAAGGCCATTGAGCGGCCAAACTTTGTCAGCATAAAAAGAACGGCGACAGTCAGATAAAGGCCTGTCATTGTGGTGTTGTCCATGATGTTTCCTTTTTTATTCGGGAACCATCCCCCATGAGGAAGATGGCCCTCATGGGTTATTGAATGATAATTTCCTGAATGGCATAAAGATGGCGTAGTATGTCACGAAGACCTTCTGCATCCATGCCTTCCAATTTGCAGCAAAGCAAAA
>JAJZUM010000166.1 GCA_021848605.1 Pseudomonadota bacterium
ATAAGCATGCATCGCGAAGGTCATGGCGCCTGTCTCGCCATCCAGATGCAGTGTAAAATACGGTGCTTCAGCAACCTTGCTGGCAGTGGAGTGATGACGTAATTTGGGGCGACGATGTTCCAGTTGGACGAGTTGAATGATTTGCTGCCATTGATCCATGCTTTGTACAAAAAAATAAGGTTTAAAGCAGTACTGAGAAATCAATTGGATTCGGGTTTTTAAGCCTTCAATGGTACTGAAAAAATGGGTTTGGTCTTCATTTGAAAACCAGTTTTGCTGCACCATCAGTTCATCAACAAAAACCAACCTTCCGTCAGGTAATTGGGCTGTTGCACCTAAACGGTAATGACGTGCACTGAAGGAAGCTTCGTCAGAGGCATCCAGTTCATCACACCATAACCCTTTTTGCATGAGCATTTGGCGGATTTTGAGTCGCAGGGAAGCATCACGCTGCGCGGCAAGTTTGATGTTCAGGGTTGAGGTATCCTGATTCCAGCCACCATGAAGTCTCGTATCATCCAAGGTGTATTCAAGCAAATGGGAAAGATGCGAAGTAAAGTCGGCATCGTCGGTGCAGGCTAGAACATAAGCCTGATTGATAAGCCTCATCTGATTTTCGTTCAGATTTGACTCAAATCCAGCAGGACGATTTTTTTTAACTTGATTTTGCCCCACCCATTCAAAAGCATTAAAGTGATCCAGTGTGGATTGACGCAATCGAGCATGAAATGTCGTAATACAGGCACAGAGTTTTTTGATGTCTTTTGAATTAATATCAATAACTTCAGACCATTGAGTGATATTGTTTCTCAGATTTTCACACGATGCCGCAGTAAAGGAAAATACTGAAATATGCTCAGGGTTGATTCCCATATGCCGATACAGGAATAGTAACCTTAACAAGAGTGTTGAAGACTTTCCAGAACCA
Source organism: Pseudomonadota bacterium (assembly GCA_021848605.1). Lineage (GTDB taxonomy): Bacteria > Pseudomonadota > Gammaproteobacteria > Pseudomonadales > Moraxellaceae > JAJXWR01. The sequence continues at coordinate 929 of JAJZUM010000166.1, forward strand.
GCAGCAGCAATGACACGATTGACCGGGTGACCGGTCAAAATCATGGCCCACTGGTCATCGGTAGGGCGCCCAACAAGGCCACAGGCAACCAGGGCATCGACATCCCTCTGAATTCCTTTCAGGGCCTGGTCACTGACATTCAAGGTTTTCCAGTAAGGTGTTGCGACAAAACCTTGTGGATGTTTCCCAAGAATCCCCAGAAAGCCCTTGAGCCATTCAAATACTTGACCAAGCCCATGATGCAGGCGTTTTAATACAGGCCAGACTTCGAACATAGCCTCTTCCTTGACAGGCAATGGTCCTTATTTTATCGGATTATCTTCCTAGAATGATTGTTTCTGTCAGACAATCAAACCAAATTACTTCAAATGGTATTTTAGCCAAAATATTTAGTCATTCGGGTCAATCATGGCGATACAATTTTCAGGTATACCCCTGAGATATTCTGTTTGCTATGCATGGAGATTCTTGATGAGCGGTCCCCTTGAGCGTTTACGTATCCTTGATTTCAGTACACTTTTACCAGGCCCAGTGGCGACGATGATTCTTGGTGATCTTGGTGCTGATGTTTTGCGGATTGAATCACCACACCGACCGGATCTTGTCAGAGTTATGCCCCCCTATCGTGCGGGTATCTCGGTCGTACACGCCTCCATTAACCGTAATAAGAAAAGTCTTACGCTTGATCTCAAACACCCCGCCTCGCGAGGGATCATTGAACGATTCCTGAATGACTATGATATTGTCATTGAGCAGTTTCGTCCCGGAGTGATGAAACGGTTGGGGCTCGACTATGAACAACTCCGGACAACACGGCCGGATCTTATTTATGTTTCGATTACGGGCTACGGTCAAACTTCTGCCTATGCCAATAAAGCAGGTCACGACCTGAATTTTATGGCGTTAAGTGGCGCATTACTGGCCAATGGTCGCAGGGATCAAGGACCGATGCCTTATGGAATTCAGGTTGCTGATCTGGCGGGAGGTGCTTATCACGCCGTTATGGGGTTGTTGGCAGCAGTCATTCATCGGCACCATACGGGTGAAGGACAGTACATTGACCTGAGCATGACGGATGCTGCGTTTAGCATGCAAGCTCTTAGTAATCCCGCTGTACTCGAAGGGGAAGCAGCTCCTGGTCTTGAGACCGGCATACTCAATGGGGGTGGATTTTATGATTGTTATGCCTGTTCTGATGGGCACTATCTGGCTGTGGCGCCGCTGGAGCCACATTTTTTTGTTGAATTTGCTGATGTGATCAACCGAAAGGATCTTGTACCTTTTCTTGCGGTGACCGACCCTGTTCAGGTGTCCTGGCTCAAGCAGCAAATTCGAGAGGAGTTGTTGAAACATCCCCGTTCGTATTGGCTTGAATTGTTTCGTAATAAGGATTGTTGCGTAGAGCCGGTTCTTGATGCGCGCCAAGCGATGGATCATCCTGCTCTGCGTGATCGTGAAATGATTGTCGATGTGCCCTTGCCTGGTACAGATGAAATTCTGACCCAGGTTGCATCGCCGTTGCACTTTAGCAAAACGCCTGCCAGCTATGTGCGTGCCGGCAGTGAACCCGGATTTGATAGTGACCAGGTATTACGTCAGGCAGGTTGGTCTGCAGATGAAATTGCTCAATTTCGGACATCCGGAGTTTTGAATTAATGTAATCGTTCCTTAAAGCTTGTAGCGAGGACTGGAGTTTCCTGCTCAAATCAATTAGAGTAAATACTCTAATTTTTGATGTGCTTTATTCGGGGAGGTTCATGCATGCAAAAGTCATGGCTCAGGCAGGTGGAGCAGTCGTCCATGCGCCTGTATGTTCAATTAATGATGGAAATTGTTGGCCGAGGCTTGGTTGCTGCCAGCCAAACCGACGCTGAAATGAGCAGGGAACTCAAGTCCTTTGCTCCCGGGACATTGATTCAGATGATGGTTTTGCCTGATGGACCAGGATTTACCGTACAGGTTGGTGAGGCTGGGGTGCTGAAACAGCTTCATGGCGTCGTTGAGTCGGTGGACGTTGGTATTCGCTTCAAACACCTTTCGCATGCTTTCTTGGTTCTGTCGTTTCAGGAGAGTACCGCGACCGCTTTTGCCCATGACCGCATGTATGTTGACGGTGATATTTCTTATGCCCTCAGGCTGGTACGCTGCCTGAACCGGATGGAAGCACTTATTTTGCCTCGACTGGTTGCTGAGCGCGCAGTAAAGCGTTATCCGCAACTTGGCTGGCGCGAAAAAGTGCTTCAGGGTGCCAAAATCTATCAACGACTTGCTTTAAATCTGCTTCGAGGAGTTTGAGCCATGACTGCATCGTTTTATGAATTTTATTGCCCGGTAAAAATCATTGCCGGACGAAAAGCTTTGGAGCATATCCCATTTGAGTTGGGAGTATTGCAGTCACGTCGGCCGATGATTATTACTGATGCCGGTGTTATTGGTGCAGGTTTATTGTCTCATGTCGAGCAAGCGCTTCAAATGGCTGGTACTGAAGTTGGTGCACTCTTCAAGGATGTTCCCCCGGATAGTAGTATGGACACGGTGCGTCAGGCCGCAGAACTCTATCGTACATCGGGATGTGATTCGCTGATTGCCATTGGCGGAGGCTCAGTGATTGATACCAGTAAAGGTGTCAATATTCTGGTATCGGAGAACTCTGATGATTTGCATGCTTTTTCGGGTGCACATAATCTTAAAAAGCCGTTGAGACCTTTGTTTGTGGTTCCGACAACTTCAGGTACAGGTTCGGAAGTCACCATGGTCGCTGTTATTTCGGATACCGAAAAACAGGTCAAGGTACCTTTTACTTCTTATTTTCTGCTTCCCAATGCCGCCATCCTGGATCCACGCATGACAACGACACTTCCGGCACATCTGACGGCTATGACCGGAATGGATGCCATGACGCATGCTGTTGAATCTTATACATGTCTTGCCAGTAACCCGATTAGCGAAATCTATGCCTTCAATGCAGTGCGCAAAATCAGCGAACATTTATTGCCGGTGATGGATCATCCGCAGGATGTTGATGGGCGTTTGCAGCTTGCTGAGGCATCAACGATGGCAGGCATTGCCTTTTCAAATGCCATGGTGGGGCTGGTGCATTCGCTTGGGCATTCACTCGGTGCTGTTGCTCACTTACCTCATGGGCTTTGCATGAATCTGTTCCTTCCTTTTGTTCTTGAATACAATCTGCCCATGATCGAGTCGCGCCTTGGGGCATTACTTCTGGCACTTGCTGGCCCTGAGGTTTATGCATCCACCGCGCAATCTGCTCGTGCAACCCGATCCATCACGTCCATACGCAGCCTGCGAGACCAGATCTACCAGCGTTCAAAGTTGCCTAGAACTCTTTCTGAAACTGGAAAAGTTCGCAAAGACCAGCTTCAACAAATTGCGGAAATGGCGGTGAATGATGGATCAATCCTGTTTAATCCTCGAGAGGCTGATGTTGCTGATGTACTGAGCCTCTTGCATGAAGCCTGGTAAGTCCTTTTTGTGCCCTGTGTTATGGGTATCCTTGAACGTGTAAGGATAGCTGCGAACGTGCTAAGATGATCGAAAGTCATACACTGGAGGCTGTTGTGCAGGCGCGTGTCAAATGGGTAGAGCAGGTAACATTTATGGCCACTTCGGGAAGTGGCCACGCTCTGGTTGTTGATGGTCCACCGGATCATGGTGGCCGCAATCTCGGGCCTCGCCCCATGGAGTTGTTGCTCATGGGGTTGGGGTCATGCAGTTCTTTTGATGTGGTTTCCATATTGAAAAAATCCAGGCAACGGGTCACTGGCTGTGAAGTTGAACTGCAGGCAGAGCGTGCAGACAGTATTCCAGCCGTGTTTACCCGGATACATATGCAGTTTAAGGTCAGAGGTCATGATCTTGCTGCGGCTGCCGTTGAACGGGCCGTGCGTCTCTCTGCTGAGAAATATTGCTCAGCTTCCATCATGCTTGGCGCTGCCGGGGTAGAAATCAGTCATGATTTCATCATTGAAGCTGAAGATGTTTAAGATTAATCTTGGGTAGGCCGGAAGCCTCTTGGGCTCCCGGCAGAAATAAAAAAAACCGTTCGACTGGGTGGGTAGCCAAACGGAGCAGGCGATAAAGCTGTGAATCGACGGGGTCGAGGGAACTCCGTGACTTCTACGGAAAACAGTCATCGAATCTAAAGTCGAGACTCTCGGGAAGTCAGTGATTCATCAGGGAGTGTACTGAATCAACGAATTGTTCGTTTTTTCAGTACCGCCTGCTACGGACTACTTTAGCAAATTGATCACAGGTATTCACTAGTATTGTCAGACAATAACGCAAAAAATTTGTTAAAAACCCATAAATTTGTGTTTTTGTCGGACAATTAGTGGTGGTGACCACCTTCGCCATGGACATGACCGTGATCCAGTTCTTCCTGGGTTGCGTTGCGTACCTGCATGATCTTCACATCAAAATGCAGCGTCTGGCCGGCGAGTGGATGATTGCCGTCCAGTACAATACCATCGGGCTCGACCTGAACGACGGTAACCACCTGCATACCAGCATCCGTCTGGGCGTGAAATTGCATGCCGGGTTCAATTTCATCGATACCACTGAACATGTTTCTGGGGACTTTCTGAGTTAAATGATCGTATCGTTCACCATATCCTTGTTCGGGAGGGACGCTGACCGATAATGTATCTCCCGCGAGCTTGCCAAGCAGCGCCTGTTCCAGTCCCGGGATAATATTGCCGTGCCCATGAATATAGGCAAGAGGCTCATGCTCTGAGGATTGGTCAATAATTTGTCCTTCATCATCTTTAAGGGTGTAATGGATGTGGGCAACTTTGTCTTGATCTATTTTCATATTTAGCGCGGGTCATTTCCTGGATGGGAATGGGATAGCTTCCATGTCACGACATGGCCAGACTCGCTTTCTCCTGGGTGTATTGGCTATCTTGCTTTAGGAATAA
>JAJZUM010000167.1 GCA_021848605.1 Pseudomonadota bacterium
CCGAGATCTCACATAAAGAACTCACAAGGGTGGGGCACATCGACTACCAGCAGCACAAATTGCCTCCCCCAAAGTGAAAGTTGATCTCTCCGCATGCTATCAACAATCACTGACGGCTGCGTGAAAAGTCATAAAGAGAATTGCTGGCTTTGACACATGAAGCTTGCAAATGTCCAGAATATCTGTTATAAATCTCGCCCTCGTTAGCCACGGCTTGCATCGGACACTCTGAGTGACGGTACCGTGGATCGAAGCATTCAGATAGGTTGCGCGGAGATTGCAGATGTCCAAGGTATGTCAGGTGACTGGAAAGCGACCCATCACCGGTCACAATATTTCCCATTCCAATATCAAGACGAACCGTCGGTTCGAGCCCAATTTGCACTACCACCGTTTCTGGCTGGAAAGTGAGCGCCGCTTTGTGCGTCTTAGGCTTACTCCTAAGGGAATGCGTATTATCGATAAACTGGGTATTGAAGCAGTGGTTGCTGATCTTCGTGCCCGCGGTGAAAAGATCTGAGGAGTTTTAAATGGCCAAGGGTGCGCGTGAGAAAATCCGTTTGGTATCCACTGCCGGAACAGGATATTTTTATACTACGACCAAGAATAAAAGAACCATGCCTGAGAAGTTTGAGATCAAAAAGTTTGATCCAAAAATTCGTCAGCATGTTGTATTCAAGGAAGCCAAAATCAAATAAGCAGAAGGCTCTGAACTTCTCTGGAGTTGGAGCCTGTGCCTGAACTTCCGGAAGTTGAAACCACTCGTTTGGGTCTTCTTCCGCATTTGGTTGGCGCAACGATTGGTCGAATTGTAATCAGAAATGGTCGGCTGAGATGGCCGATTGATGAGCAGGCCCTAAGTTCTTGTGAGGGAAACTTCATATCGGCCATACATCGTCGTGCCAAGTATCTGGTTTTTTTCTGGTCCAATAAAAGGATCATGCTTGTTCATTTAGGCATGTCTGGAAGTTTGCGTTTTTGTTTGCCTGACCAGCCAGTTCGACCCCATGACCACGTAATCTGGTCGCTTGATACCCTACAACTTCGTTATCACGATCCGCGTCGTTTCGGTTCTATACTTTTTACCGAAGAAAACTGGCAACATCATCCCCTGCTGCAACATTTGGGGGTTGAGCCCCTGTCGCTTGACTGGAATGAGGCGTATTTATGGGAACAAACTCGCCATAAACAGGTATCCATCAAAGCACTTTTGATGAATCAGCACATTGTGGTCGGTGTCGGAAATATCTATGCGCAGGAAGCACTTTTTGCGGCAGGTATTCACCCTGGAAAACCTTCAGGTCAACTGAATCAGCAGGAAATTGGACGCTTGGTACCCGCAGTCACTGAACAGTTGCAGCATGCCCTGCGTGTTGGCGGGAGTTCGTTGCGAGATTATGTTCATGGTCATGGTGAAACGGGCTATTTTCAGCTTCAACTCAAAGTGTATGGGCGAAAGGGTTTCTTGTGTCTGGTTTGTGGGGCACCCCTTGAGACTGTACGTATGGTTGGTCGTTCGACAACCTGGTGTCCTGTTTGTCAGACTTGAATGGGGGCAGTAACATGGATCAGTCCACACAATTAACCAAGGAACTAAATCAGGCCCAGAATCTGGCTGTCACCACAGAGACACAACATGTTCTTGTTCTGGCGGGCGCGGGTTCTGGAAAGACAAGGGTGTTAACGCATCGCTTGGCGTGGTTTTGTCATCAATACGACTTGTCTCCTTATAGTGTGTTGGCAGTGACATTTACCAACAAGGCAGCGCATGAGATGCGCGAACGGCTTGAGCAGTTACTCGATCGACCTGCCCAAGGCCTCTGGATAGGAACGTTTCACGGTTTGGGGCATCGTCTTTTGCGTACCCACTACCAAGAGGCAGGCTTGCCAACCGATTTCCAGATCCTTGATGCCGACGATCAGCAACGCCTGATTAAACGTCTGGCCAAGAATCGCCTTATGGATGACAAGGAATGGCCTCCTCGGCAACTGGCTTACTGGATCAACCGAGGCAAGGAAATGGGTATTCGCGGATATTTGCCTGAAGGTCTGACCCAAGCTCGTCTTGATACTCTGCAAACACTCATGAATGATTATGAACAGTATTGTCAACGTTCGGGTCTGGTTGATTTTGCTGAAATTCTGCTGCGTTGTGTCGAGATGCTGCAAAATAATGTGGTGTTGCGCGAACATTATCAGCGACGTTTTCGCCATGTACTTGTGGATGAGTTTCAGGATACCAATGATGTTCAGTATGCCTGGTTAAAACTACTCACAGGTTCAACGGCCTTTTTTACAGTTGTTGGTGATGATGATCAGAGTATTTATGGTTGGCGGGGTGCTTGTGTCGATCATATCCGCAATTTTTCGCGTGACTATCCTCGCGCCGAAGTGATCAAGCTAGAACAAAACTACCGCTCAAGCGGCCATATTCTGGCAGCAGCCAATGCGGTGATTGAACGCAACCCAGGACGCTTGGGCAAAGTTTTGTGGACAGACCGTCCGGAGGGGCACAAAGTTCAGCTCTACCGGGCTTTTAATGATCTGGACGAGGCCAGAAGTATTGCTCAGAACATTTTGCGCAAGCGGGATCAGGGTATGGCGTGGAGTGATTGTGCCGTACTTTATCGCTCCAATGCGCAATCTCGTGTTCTTGAAGAGGCGTTGATCGGTGCAGCAATTCCGTATCGGATTCATGGTGGGCTGCGCTTTTTTGACCGGGCTGAAATTCGGACTGCAATGGCCTATTTGCGATTGTCGGTGCTGACTGATGATGACACAGCCTTTGAGCGTATCATCAATATGCCGCCTCGCGGCCTTGGTGACAAGACTCTGGATACATTGAGAATCTATGCCCAGCAGCACGGTTTCAGTTTATGGCAAGCAGCTATGCGTTCGCTGCAGGAGGCTGTTTTGCCACCACGAGCAACCAGTCGGCTGAGCGAGTTTTTGGCACTGATGCATCAACTGCGAGCTGATGCAGATGCTCCACTGCACGAACGCTTGGAACATTTGCTAGACACGAGCGGGCTCAAAGCATTCTATGCTGCAGAGCACGATGAACGAGCCCAGAACCGTGTCGAAAATCTTATGGAACTTGTTCAGGCTGCCCGAGAGTTTGTAGTGGGTTATCATCCTGAAGAAGGTGAGCAGGCATCACTCACAGCGGCATTTCTTGATCACGTTTCTCTTGAGGCAGGAGAAGACCGAGCGGCGCCACAGCAACCTTCAGTCCAATTGATGACTCTGCATGCGGCAAAAGGACTCGAATTTCCTGTTGTTTTCATGACTGGACTGGAGGATGGCCTTTTTCCGCACAGTATGGCTCTGGACAGTGATCAGCTAGAGGAAGAGCGCCGACTATGCTATGTCGGCATGACTCGCGCTCAGTCTGAACTGTATCTGAGTTATGCCGAAGTACGGCGCTTGTTCGGCTCGGAAAAAGTGACCATTCCCTCCCGATTTCTTAAAGAGTTACCCGAGCATGTCGTACAGCAGGTCAAGGGTCATACCAAATTGGCGGGTTCAACAACTGTTTCAAACTTTCGCACAACGACTCCGGATCCCGGAGCGCTACAGGGGCAGTTGAGCCTTGGCATGCAGGTTCGACACCCACGGTGGGGTGAAGGCACTGTGACGAACATGGAAGGGGATGGGGCTCAGGCCAGGGTAGAAATCAACTTTGGTCGGGAAGGTCGCAAGTGGCTGATGATGCAGTATGCCCGGCTCGAGCCCGTTCGTTCTTCTTGACCCGGTCGTTCTTCCAGAAGAAATTCTCCGTTTGTACAACCAGCCCTTTGCCCAACCAACCCTGGTGTTCACATGAATAAAAACCAGGGTTCGCTGGTCAAGCGACTATCGAGCCCAGATCTGAACTTGGACAGTTTGACCCGTTCCGCTGTTCTGAAGCAACAGGCTCGTGCTGTTGGGGGCAGAAATTACTTGAGCACCCTGAACAGAAACTGAATAGCCATTTGGGTAATGCAAGGTGGGTACATAGATCACAGTAGGCCCGCTGGCTGATTCGGCCCTGTAGCTGTAGCTGAAGTTGCCACTTGCTGGATCAAACGACAAACTGATGGGTGTTCCTGCCGTTGCCTGCGGATAGGTTCGTTCCAGCAAGGCCAGTTTGCCGGTCTTCACCGAGCCAAGATCTTGGTCATTGCTGAACATGCTTTCGGTTTGACCGGACCCGGTAGGATCATTAAAGGTTTTATAAGCCCAGTAATTCCAGCTACTAAGATTCTGATCAGCCAATTGAGTGACGCGAGCAATATCTCCGAGATCGTCGCTTGAACCAAACTCCGTCATGAATGAGGCGGACTGTAAACCTGACCGAGTCGTGCGTGCATGGGCAAATGCTGCCGATTCGGGCTCCATGCAGGATGAAGGCGCAGGAAATCCGAGGGTGTTCGCTACTGACTGAGTCAAGCAGTAGTTGTGCCAGGAAAAACCGATATTGTTTTTATCCTGCCAGTTGCCAGATTGGTTCAGATAACTGGGAGTTCCGAAATCAAAAAGGATATTGGGTTCGATCCAGATGATGTGGTTTGTATCGACCCGGCGAATGCCGGCTTGCATATTCGTTTGGAAATTCTGCAGAATCTGGTCAAAATCGCTGCAACCCTGAGCAAGAAAACAGCTGACATATTCGTAGCCTGGTGCAGGCTCGTTGATCACATCATAGCCTGCCAGATAGGGTTGGCTGGCCCATTTTTGTGCGACGGCCATTAGTGCTTGCTGATAATACATCCAGACATTATTGGTGTTGTACCAGAAATTGTGGTAGGCCGTTTCTACGTTCCATGTCAGGTAGCCAGCGGGAAATCCAGGGTTGAAAAAGCTGGGAATGCCATAGTCGTAAACAGCCCAGGCGGGAAAACCTTCACCCTTGTATTTTTCGTTGTAGAGATCCTGATGAAAGTCAAGCAGGGTATAAATTCCACGGGCTGCGAGCAGTTGTACAATCCGGTCAATCTGGTTGAGATAAGAACTGTTAATTGAACCACGTTGAGGCATCACTCCGGCAAAAAGTACGCCCAGACGCACCGAGTTGAAGCCATGTGCTTTTAACCAGTCAGCATCCTGAACTGTGAATCCGTTCAGGGCATTTGGTGCAACATAGGGACTGGATTTCCAGACGACATTGACACCATGGAGCATAACCACCCGATTCTGGTCATCACGCATCCAGCCACCCGAACTGTGCAGGGCGGCCAAAACCGGAGACAACATCATCAGTGAAGTCAAAAAAGTCAGCCAGCGTTTCATGTTCAGTCTCTCTTGTTATTGTGTTCTTGTGATGCTGCCATCCCAATAAAGATGCAGCAGGTGAGTACACGGCAAATCCTGCCCTTATTCATGACTTTTGGCAAAGATGAACGGTATTCGTCAGGATCAGCACCTCATGTTGTCACGATTTGCCGCTGTCAGCGCCCGTAGTGGCCAATCAGGACTGCTTTTGCCAGAGCATGCTGGTTTAACCACTGGATCAGTCCATTCCGGTTTGCATATTGTGGCAAAGAAGATTGTGCAAGAGCGAAGAGGGTAAAAACATAATGATGCGGTGGAGTACCCGTCGGTGGGCAAGGACCACCATAACCCGGAGTACCAAAATCATTATCAAGACTGGGTAGGGTGTTTGGATTTTGAGGCAGATGCAGGGTATACGCTGGTATGTTAAATACAATCCAGTGCCACCACCCCTGCCCGTCTGCCGCATCAGGGTCGAACAGGGTGAGCGCCAGGCTGTGTGTACCCATCGGTACATCCGTCCAGTACACTACTGGAGGATGATTAAGTCCTTTGCAGCCGTCGCCGTGAAAAACTTGTGCACGTTTGAAC
>JAJZUM010000168.1 GCA_021848605.1 Pseudomonadota bacterium
CCGATCTCCTTGGCATGTCTCAGGCGACGACATCCCTGCGCCTGCTCCGGTTGCTGCAACGATCGTGAAAACGCAAAAGACGGAAGTGGAACGACAGGCTGCATCCGTTCAGGTCGAGCCATCTCCAGCACCTGAATCCGTGCGTGAGCACCCAGACACCCACTTTATTTCAAGATTTGTCGATCAACTGCAACAATACACCAATCTAAACCAGCAACTGCAGCATATGGTGCAAAGCTGGCACAAGGATATTGCAATTCCCCGGATCGCGTTACTGGTCTTTACTGCAGACCGTAGTGCTTTGCGTATGCTGATGCAGCGCGGCTGGGATGAAGCAGCGCAACTATCAGCGCTGCGCTGGGAAACCAAGGATAACCCTCTGATTACTGCCTTGACTCGACAGGCCTCATTTCTTGTGGTCGATGGCCACGATGCCGGAAAGTATCTGCCCTACCTGCCGCAACCCCTGGTCGGGATGCTCAAACTTCCCAGCCTGCTGGCGAGCATCAAGGTCGGAGACCGTCCTATTGGCCTGATTGTGGCAGATTGCGCCGGTAACAACCTGAGTGCCCGGCAGTTACAAGCCTGTCGCATCAGTTTACCTGCACTGCAGAAAGCCATTGAGCGCCTGCGTCGGGAAACGGCTAGCCAAAGCAATGCCTGAGCATGATATGATCAACTGTCTTATGTGACGATAACAGGCATCCGCCATGCAACTACCCTTACTCATTGAGCCTGCGGAACTGCTTGAGCACCTCAGTGACCCGCATCTGGTTTTGGTTGACGTCAGCCACGCGCTGGTTTACAAGGAGGCACACATACCTGGCGCCCGACATCTGGATATTGGAAAGATTCTGGCAGGCACCCATCCTTGTCCCGGTACGATTCCCGATTTTGACCAATTGCACAGGGCTCTGGAATCTTTGGGTATTGAGTCCCATCATCACGTTGTAGCCTTTGATGATGAAGGTGGTGGATGGGCTGCACGCTTTCTCTGGACACTACACCTTTGCGGACATACCGCCTACAGTTACCTCAATGGCGGGCTGGTCGCCTGGCTATCGGAAGGTTATCCCTTAAGTTCAGAAACACCTGTCATTCGTGCATCACGCTGGCCAGAAACCAGTCATCCGGAGGTTCTTGCCGATGCCGAATATATCCTCAGTCGTCTGGGGCACCCCGACACTCTATTATGGGATGCACGCAGCCTTGAAGAATATACAGGGCAATTACAATTTGGTCCACGGGCAGGCCATATCCCGGGAGCCATTCATCTCGACTGGACAGAACTTCTCGACCCCATACGCCACATGCGCTTGCGCCCGCTTGCAGAACTGCATGATCGTGTCAACAAAGCCGGAATCCGGACGAACTCAGAAGTCATCTGCTACTGTCAGGCACACCACCGCTCGGCACTTGCCTGGCTGGCAGGTCGCATCATGGGCATAAGCGACATCAAAGCCTATCCAGGCGCCTGGGCTGAGTGGTCCATGCTGCGCCACGTACCAACTGTTCGCCTGAGTAATCCCCTATGAAAGCTGACACCCGAGACCTGCTTTTTGTCCTTCTGCAGCACATTGTGCCACAACATCTGCTTTCAAGGCTTATTGGGCACCTCGCCAGCAGTCAGGCACCCTGGATTGCTTTGCCACTGATACGCAATTTCATGAACCGATTCCAGATTGACCTCAGTGAAGCTGAACGCGAAGACCCAATGCTTTATAAAAGTTTCAACGATTTTTTTACGCGAAGCCTCAAGCCAGCTTGTCGCCCTCTGGCAGAGGGCGATGCGTCCATTCTGATTTCCCCAGCTGATGGAGCAATCTCCCAGTTAGGTACCATAACCTCCGGACGTATTCTGCAAGCCAAGGGTCAAGATTTTACCTTGCTGGAACTATTGGGAGGCGATCAAGCTGCTTGTAAAAAGCTCGAAGGCGGCTCATTCATGACCGTCTATCTATCCCCACGCGATTATCACCGCGTTCACATGCCTGCAAGCGGCAAACTGATACGCATGACCCACATTCCTGGCGCACTGTTTTCAGTCAATCAGGTGACAGCACAATATGTTCCTCGATTGTTTGCACGCAACGAGAGGGTTGTTTGCCTGTTTGATACCGAGCATGGACTCATGGCTGTTATTCTGGTCGGCGCCATGATTGTAGCCAGTATTGAAACGGTTTGGGCGGGTCTGGTTGCACCAAGAACCCGCGGCATCCTGCATACTGACTACGGAGCTGAGGCTCCGACTCTGAATCGCGGTGCAGAAATGGGACGATTCTTGCTGGGCTCCACGGTCATCGTTCTGACTGAACCTGAACGCTTTGCTTGGCAGGAAGATCTTAAGCCCGGACAAAGCCTCCGAATGGGACAGCGCATCGCACGAAGTATCACGATCGACGACGCTCAGTCAGCTTCATAAAGAGGATATAACCCGCCAAAAGCACGGTCAGTGCGTTGGAGAAGATCAAGGGCCCTTTGCGCAGGAGCAGACCATAGATGAGCCAAAGCACAATTCCAAAAGTGAAGATGGAAAACATAGCCAAAGAAAGATCCTGGGTTCTTCGCGTCAGGTATACCTGGCGAGCCTGTGGCCAAAATGAAACCGTCGTACATGTGGCCGCCAAATATCCAAGCCAGTCAACATCCGGCATGAGAGCTCCTCCTTGTGAATACCTAGTACGCTGAGGATAACAGAACGTGCCCCGTATCACGCTTAAACAACTGGAAGTTTTTGTTTGCACTGCTCAGGAAGGCAGCATTCAGAAAGCTTCTGAGCGGATCCATCTCACCCAGTCTGCGACCAGTATGGCCATGGCTGATCTGGAACGACTGCTCGGTAGAACCCTATTCGACCGTATCGGTCGCCGACTACGACTGAACAGCATGGGTCAAACCTTGCTACCCATGGCCGCTGATATTCTTGCTCGCACCCATGAACTCGAGCGCATGGCCAATACCCAAGGCGTCGCCCAAGGCCAATTGGTCATCGGTGCCAGTCAGACCGTTGGCACATACCTTCTTCCAGCACTCATGGGCCATTACCTACAGCAGCACCCCGATATTCAACTCAAATTACAGGTTGACAATACCCAGGGCGTCATTCATTCGCTGGAAAAAATGACCTGTGACCTCGGATTTATTGAGGGCTATTGTCAGAGCAATGACGTCGAAACCTTGCCTTGGTGTGAAGATGAACTGATCATTTTTTGTGGACCAGGGCACCCTCTGGCGCGCGAGCCCATGGTGACATTGCCTGCGCTGGGGCAGGCATCCTGGGTACTGCGCGAAATCGGCTCAGGTACACGTGAGGTATTCAATAACGCTTTGCAGGGAAAAGTAAACCCTATTCACGTCGCACTGGAACTCAGTCAGACCGAAGCCATCAAGCAAGTTGTTCATAATGGATTCGGACTGGGTTGTCTCTCCCGACTCAGCATTAACGCTGAAATAGAGCGCGGCTGGCTTATCCCTCTGTCTGTGCCTGAGCTCGATTTGAAACGTCAGCTCATGGCAGCCATCCATCGACGCAAGTTCCAAGATCCTTTACTCAAGGATTTTCTGAATTTCTGCCAGAAAAACCAATGCCCGGCATAGCCGGGCATTAGCTAATTCTGGATGGGTAAAAGAATACGCCAACCAATCAGGCTGCCGTCACCACAGTAACATAGCGACGTTGATCAGGGCCTTTAACCACGAATTCAATCCGACCATCAGCTTTGGCAAACAAAGTATGATCCCGGCCCATTCCAACATTATCACCGGCACGGAACTGGGTACCACGCTGACGAACGATGATGTTTCCAGCGCGCACAACCTGACCACCATAAAGTTTAACCCCAAGACGCTTCGACTCGGAATCACGACCGTTGCGGGTAGAACCACCAGCTTTTTTGTGTGCCATGAGTTATTCTCCTAAACCAGCTGTATTCAGATAACAGACCTATTGGACTAATCAGGCCTGAATACCTGTAATTTTCAATTCGGTAAACCACTGACGATGACCAGCCTGCTTGCGGTAGTGCTTACGACGACGGATCTTGACGATACGAATCTTGTCATGACGGCCATGGCGTACTACTTCCGCCTGAACGGCTGCACCGGCAACAACCGGTGTACCGATCCGAATATCCGAACCATCGACAACCATCAGGACATCATTAAGGGTCAATGTCTGACCGGGCTCGATATCCAGCAATTCAACTTTGAGGGTTTCACCCTGCACCACACGGTGCTGTTTGCCACCACTTTTAATAACCGCATACATGATTCTTTGGTCTCCAAGGTATCCGGAGGCAGTGCAACCCACCACAGGAGCGTGTACGTCTTAAGGGGCAACATCATACTCAATTACAGCACTGCCTGCAAGTGCCTCACATAAATTGCAGCAATTCTCATTATGACTTTTCACGCAGCCTTCAGTGATTGTTGATACCCTGCGGAGAGATCAACTTTCACTTTGGGGGAGGCAATTTGTGCTTCTGGTAGTCGATGTGCCCCACCCTTGTGAGTCCTTTATGCAGCCTGAATAGTCATAGAGATAGTTTGGTGTGCCCAAATTAGACAATTCAGCCAGCACCCGGCTGGGTCGTTAAGAAATTTTTCGAGCCAGAATCTGGAAATTATAGTTATGGTTCAGTGGTAATAGCTGCCAGATTTCTATAATGAGAATTGCTGCATAAATTGAACAACAGTACTGAATAATCTTACAACTGTCGCAACACCATAAGTCGTGGTTCAGTCATTTCCTGAATTGCCGACCGCACGCCTTCCCGACCAACCCCTGAATCCTTAACACCACCGTAGGGCATCAAATCAGAACGCCACGAGGGCACATCGTTGACAATGACCCCACCAACTTCAGCATGTTCCCAACAATACATGGCTTCAGCAAGTTCTCGGGTAAAAATGCCAAGTTGCAAGCCATATCGCCCCTGGTTCAGCCGCGTTATCAACTCGGATAACTGATCGAAACTGTCCAGCACAACCAGCGGCGCAAAAACCTCCTCGGCAACAATCCGACATCTTTCTGGAACAGACTCCATAATGACCGGCTGGACGTGACTCGATTCAATCGCCGACCCCAGCAGAATCCTGCCCCCTGCCTCCTCTGCTTCAGAGACCCATGCAGCCAGCCGCATAGCTTCCCCTTGATCAATCATTGGCCCCATCAACGCACATTCATCCTCAGGACTGCCCACCCGTAGGGTAGCTGCCTGCTCGACCAAAGCTTGCCGTACCTGATCATAAATACTTCGATGCACAAAAATGCGCTGTACCGAGATACAACTCTGGCCTGCCTGGCCAAAAGCTGCTCGCAACAAAGCGGGAATCGCCATCTGCCAGTCAGAGGATGCACTCAAGATGCAAGCTGCATTGCCCCCAAGTTCCAACAAGACACGTTTTTTACCAGCCTGTGCCTTGAGTGCCCAACCGACGTCCGCCGATCCGGTAAAGGACAACAAACGAAAAACCTCGCTTTGTACCAGAATCCGGCCCTCCTCACGCCCACAGGCAACAACGGAACAGGCCTGTGCCGGCCAACCTGCCTGCACCACAAGCCGACCAAGCAGTAATGCCATAACAGGAGTCTTTGATGCAGGCTTCAATACCCAGGGACAACCTGCAGCGATTGCCGGAGCGACCTTGTGAGCCACCAGGTTAAATGAACTACTCCAACCAAGTCGCTAAGCGATTGGATGGAGTTTCGCAGGGCGTAAGCTCTGCCGCCGTCAGTTCCTGACGTGATTGGGGCGCGGTTGGCGTACCGAACAGTGCCCAATTCAAAACCAC